>NZ_KV788640.1:0-14677 GCF_001807385.1 Brachybacterium sp. HMSC06H03
CGCTCGTCGGCGGACGCGGCGGCCGCGGCGGCGCCGGTCGCTCCGGCGGCGGTGCCCCAGACGAGTGCCTCGGGGACCTCGTCCCAGGCGGAGGCGCTGTCGTCGGGATCGGGCTGCGTCGCGGCGGTCCTCGCCGACTCCTCGGGTGCCTGATCCTCGTCGGGGACCACCTGGTGCAGCTGGGTGGGCTCGCCCTCGTCGAGGTCGTCGTCCTCATCGGGCTGCAGGGTGCCGGCCTCGTAGGCCTGCTTCGCCCACTGGTTCGTGGCCAGGATCCACTGGCGCGCGACCTCGGGGGCCGAGGGGTTCATGACGATCAGCCGATGCAGCTGTGGGTGCTTCTCGGTGAGCTCGAGGAGGCGTTCCGGACTGGTGCCCGGATCGGCCGCCTCCTCCGCCGTCGAACGGTGCTCTGCCACCGTGCTCTCCCTTCCTTACGGGGTCACGGCAGGGCGCTCGCGGCTCGCGGGGGCGGCCTGCCGATCCATGAGAATGGCACACCGGTGCGCTCCGAGGCACTGCGAGGCGGCCCCGCGCAGCGGTGACCTACGGGTCGCAGAGCTCTCGCACCACGCTCGTCGAAGGGCCCGGGGTGTGCTCTGACCTGCGGTGACCCTGCGCCTTGGCCGCTCCAGGCGCCGCAGAGCAGGCATGTGACGGGGGTCTCGGCGTGGAGGCGGCAGAAGGGGCGCGGGCGCCGTCGGCCCGCCGGCAGGGTCGGGCGCGGTCAGTCCGCGGTGATCACCGGCAGCGCGGTGGTGGTCGTCATCGGCTCGCCGTGGGCGTCCAGCGGACGCACCTTCAGCCAGTAGACGCCGTGCCCGCCGAGGGTGAGGGTGAGGGTGCCGGACTCGTCCACCGCCGGGAACTCGTGCCCGCCGAAGAGGTCCCGGACGGTGCGCCGGTCCATCCCGGTCATCTCGAGCCTCGCGGTGACCGGCTGGGAGGACAGGTTGAACACGCACAGCAGCGTCTCGGCGTGCGCCTCCGCGTCCTCGCCGTGCTCGGCGCCGTCGTAGGTGCGGGTGAAGGCGAGCACCCGCTCGGAGTCCGCAGGGATGTTCCGGTACGCGCCGAGCCCGAAGGCGTCGTGCTCCTTGCGCACCGCGAGCATCCACCGCACGAAGTGCAGCAGGGAGCCGGAGTGCGCCATGTGCGCCTCGACGTTGGTGGTCGAGTAGTGGTAGACGAGCGACTGGATCACCGGCAGGTAGAGCTTGCCCGGGTCGGTGATCTCACTGAACCCGGCGTTGCGGTCCGGGGTCCACTGCATCGGGGTGCGCACCGCGTCGCGGTCCTCGAGCCAGATGTTGTCGCCCATCGCGATCTCGTCCCCGTAGTAGAGGAACGGGGAGCCGGGCAGGGACAGCAGCAGGGCGTGGATCAGCTCGAGCTCGGAGCGGGAGTTGTCCAGCAGCGGCGCCAGTCGCCGACGGATGCCGACGTTCGCGCGCATCCGCGTATCGGGCGCGTACCAGCCGAGCATCGCCGAGCGGTCCTCGCCGGAGACCATCTCGAGGGTCAGCTCGTCGTGGTTGCGCAGGAAGGTGCCCCACTGGGCGCCGGCGGGGATCTCGGGGGTGTCCTCGAGGATGTCGATGATGTGCCGGGCGCTGCCCTCGCGCAGCGCGTAGAACAGCCGCGGCATCACCGGGAAGTGGAAGCACATGTGGCACTCGGGCCGCTCAGGGGTGCCGAAGTACTCCACCACGTCGGCCGGCCACTGGTTCGCCTCGGCGATGATCACGCGGCCCGGCCAGCTCTCGTCCACGAACTCCCGCAGCTCGGCGAGGAACTCGTGGGTGGCCGGCAGGTTCTCCCCGTCGGTGCCCTCCTCCTCGAAGAGGTATGGGATCGCGTCGGCGCGGAACCCGTCGATGCCCTTGTCCAGCCAGAAGCGCACCACCTCGAACATCGCCTCGCGCACCGCGGGGTTCTCGAAGTTCAGGTCCGGCTGGTGGGAGAAGAAGCGGTGCCAGAAGAACTGCCGACGCACCGGGTCGAAGGACCAGTTGCTCTCCTCGGTGTCCACGAAGATGATGCGCGCGTCCTGGTACTTCTCGTCCGTGTCGGACCAGACGTAGAAGTCCCCGTACGGGCCCTCGGGGTCGGAGCGGGACTCGAGGAACCAGGGGTGCTTGTCGGAGGTGTGGTTCATCGGCAGGTCGATGATCACGCGGATCCCGCGCCGGTGCGCCTCGGAGACCAGTCGCTCGAAGTCGGTGATCGAGCCGAACTCCGGCAGCACCTGCTCGTAGTCGGAGATGTCGTAGCCGCCGTCCCGCAGCGGGGAGGCGAAGAAGGGCGGCAGCCACAGGCAGTCGATGCCGAGCCACTGCAGGTAGTCCAGGCGCTCGATGAGGCCGGTGAAGTCACCGGTCCCGTCGCCGTTGCCGTCGGCGAAGGCGCGCACCAGCACCTCGTAGAACACGGCCTTGCGGTACCAGTGCGGGTCGTAGTCGACCCCCGGGCCCTGCGGGGAGAACTGGGCGGGGTTCAGGGGCATCGGGACCTCCACGGCGGCTGGGACGGCGGACGCGATGTCCCCACAGTAGTGTCCGCCGCGGCGGCGCGGACACCTTCGGCGGCCGACGGACCGTGCGGTCTCCTCCCGTCCCGTCGGGCGCGAGGCTGTGGGGCTCGCCCCGCGGCGGGACCGGCGCGCTCTCGGCCCAGGCCCGGTCCCAGCCCGACCTCAGTCCTGTATCCGCCAGTCCACGGGGCCGGCGCCCTGCGCCTCGAGCAGCGCGTTCACCCGCGAGAAGGGACGGGAGCCGAAGAAGCCACGAGAGGCCGACAGGGGGCTCGGGTGCGGGCTCGCCACATGCGGCACCTCGCCCAGCAGCGGGATCAGCGACTGCGCGTCACGGCCCCAGAGGATCGCCGCGAGCGGCCCGCCGCGGGCCACCAGGGCGCGGATCGCGTGCTCGGTGATCTCCTCCCAGCCTCGACGTCGGTGGGAGGCCGGGGCGCCGGGCGCGACGGTGAGGACCCGGTTCAGCAGCAGCACCCCCTGGTCCTGCCAGGAGGAGAGGTCGCCGTGCGCGGCGGGGGCGATGCCGAGATCGCTCTCGAGCTCCTTGTAGATGTTGGTCAGGGAGCGGGGGAGCGGGCGCACGTGCCGCTCCACCGCGAAGGACAGACCGATCGGGTGCCCCGGGGTGGGATACGGGTCCTGGCCGACGATCAGCACCCGCACCTCGGACATCGGCCGGGTGAAGGCGCGCAGCACCGCCTCGCCGGCCGGCAGGTAGCCGCGGCCCGCGCGGACCTCCTCGCGCAGGAAGCCGCCGATCTCGTGGAGGCGGTCCTCGACGGGGCGGAGGGTCTCGGCCCAGTCGGGGGCGATGATCTCGGTCAGGGGAGCAGCCATGGAGGCAGTCAACCATCCGCGGGCGGCGCCGACGGGGCGCGTCGGCCCCTCCCGGCGAGGCATCCCTCACGACCTGCGCAGGGCGGCGGCGTGGCAGCGCGGGGGAGCGGGCGCGGTTGCGTAGCCTCGGACCATGCCCTCCGCCTCCGACGAGCCCGCCCGCGCCGACGTGCGCCCCACCGACGCCCCGTCGTCGGAGCGCATGTCGTCCGAGCGCGTGCCGTCCGAGGGCGCGCAGCCGGGGCCGCAGGGGGCGCTCACCGAGCGGGACCGGCGGATCCTCGCGCTCGAGGGACGCACCTTCCGCTACGTCGGCGCGAAGGAGCGGGCGATCCGCGAGGAGATCGGGCTGTCGAAGGTCGCCTACTACGTGCGGCTGAACGCCCTGCTCGACGAGCCGGCGGCGCTGCGCGCGGCCCCCGCCGTCGTCAACCGGCTCCGCGCCCGGCGCACCTCCGAGGAACGCGGCGCCTCCCTCGGCGGCGACCATCGCGTGGCCTGAGCCATCCGTCTCCGGGGCGTGTGCTCCACCCCCGATCCGGGTCGACCATGTTAAATGGGTCCGTGGCTGATTCCCAGTATCCCTACCCGCCGGACCGATTCGACGACGAGGCGGACGCCGTCACCTTCCACGGCGCCCACCGCGCCGAGCTCCCCTTCTGGCGGGAGAACCTGCTGTACATCATCATCATCGGCGCGGCCGTGGTGCTGCTGGTGGTGCTGCTCTTCGTGATCGGCGGCATGGGCGGCGGCGACGACGGCGCCGAGGGCCCGGCCTCCAGCTCCGAGAGCGCCTCGAGCGAGGCCGCCCCCGAGGAGAGCCCCTCGGAGGAGCCCGCCCCGGAGCCCGACCTCTCCGTGCCCGTCCAGGTGATCAACGCCGGCAGCATCAACGGCCTCGCCGGCACCTGGCAGGGGGAGCTCCAGGGCGAGGGCTGGGAGGACGTCAGCGTCGCCACCGCCGACAGCCCCCAGCAGGAGCCCGTCGTGTTCTACCGCGACGAGGCCGACGCGGACACCGCCCAGGCGCTCGCCGAGCAGGTCGGCGCCGGCGAGGCCCGCCAGAGCGACGAGTACGACTCGCCCCTGACCTTCATCGCGGTCACCGAGCCCGGTGACGGCGGCGACGAGGGCGACAGCGGCGACGGCGACCAAGGTGATCAGGGCGGCGAGGGCGAGGGCTGACCCCTCCCCAGCCGCCCCTGCTGCCCCCGCGACGCGCCGCTCCTCCTCCGGGAGGGGCGGCGCGTCGGTGTGTGCGGGCCGTGTGGACCGGACGGGGTGCGCGCCCGTCGGTGCCGTTCGACGAGGGTGACCCCCGACGACGTCCGGGCCGGACGACGGGGCCGTGTCCGCTCCTCGCGGAGAGTTAGCACTCTCAGGGGCAGAGTGCTTATGATGATCTGGCACTCGGTGCACGGGAGTGACAGCCTCGCGCACATCGCCTCCGCGCACCGGGACCTGAACATTCCGGCCCCGTGAGGGCGTCGGCGCCGTGGGACATGAACACGGAGTCGGCTCCCGTCCGTCGCGGGCACTGGGCCGGGTGGACATCACAGACACGGGAGAGATTCCACAATGGCCAAGCTCATCTCTTACGACGAGGAGGCCCGGCGCGGCCTCGAGCGGGGAATGAACCAGCTCGCCGACGCCGTCAAGGTCACCCTCGGCCCCAAGGGTCGCAACGTCGTGCTCGAGAAGTCCTGGGGCGCCCCCACCATCACCAACGACGGCGTGTCGATCGCCAAGGAGATCGAGCTCGACGATCCCTACGAGAAGATCGGCGCCGAGCTGGTGAAGGAGGTCGCCAAGAAGACCGACGACATCGCCGGCGACGGCACCACCACCGCCACCGTCCTCGCCCAGGCCCTGGTCAAGGAGGGCCTGCGCAACGTCGCCGCGGGCGCCAACCCGATCGCGCTCAAGCGCGGCATCGACCAGGCCGTGGCCGCGGTCTCCGAGACCCTGCTCAAGCAGGCCAAGGAGATCGAGACCAAGGAGCAGATCGCCTCCACCGCCGCCATCTCCGCGGCCGACCCGGCCATCGGCGAGCTCATCGCCGAGGCCCTCGACAAGGTCGGCAAGGAGGGCGTGATCACGGTCGAGGAGTCCAACACCATGGGCCTCGAGCTGGAGCTCACCGAGGGCATGCGCTTCGACAAGGGCTTCATCTCGCCGTACTTCGTCACCGACGCCGAGCGCCAGGAGACCGTGCTCGAGGATCCCTACATCCTCCTGCTCTCCTCCAAGGTGTCCTCCGTCAAGGACCTGCTGCCGCTGCTGGAGAAGGTCATCCAGGCCGGCAAGCCGCTGGCGATCATCGCCGAGGACGTCGAGGGCGAGGCCCTCGCGGTGCTCGTGGTGAACAAGCTCAAGGGCTCCTTCAAGTCCGTGGCCGTCAAGGCCCCCGGCTTCGGCGACCGCCGCAAGGCGATGCTGGAGGACATGGCCATCCTCACCGGCGGCCAGGTCATCGCCGAGGAGGTCGGCCTCAAGCTGGAGACCGCCGGTCTCGAGCAGCTCGGCCAGGCGCGCAAGATCGTCGTCACCAAGGACGAGACCACCATCGTCGAGGGCACCGGCGACGCCGACCGCATCGCCGGCCGCGTCTCCCAGATCCGCGCCGAGATCGAGAACTCCGACTCGGACTACGACCGCGAGAAGCTCCAGGAGCGCCTCGCGAAGCTGGCCGGCGGCGTCGCCGTCATCAAGGCCGGCGCCGCGACCGAGGTCGAGCTCAAGGAGCGCAAGCACCGCATCGAGGATGCCGTGCGCAATGCCAAGGCCGCCGTGGACGAGGGCGTCGTCGCCGGTGGTGGCGTCGCTCTGCTGCAGGCCGGTGCGGACACCTTCGGCAAGCTCGCCCTCGAGGGCGATGAGGCCACCGGTGGCAACATCGTCAAGGTCGCCATCGAGGCACCGCTCAAGCAGATCGCGGTCAACGCCGGTCTCGAGGGCGGCGTCGTGGCGGAGAAGGTCAAGGGCCTGCCCGTCGGCCAGGGCCTGAACGCGGCCACCGGCGAGTACGAGGACCTGGTCTCGGCCGGGATCATCGACCCCGTCAAGGTGACCCGCTCCGCGCTGCAGAACGCCGCGTCCATCGCGGGCCTGTTCCTCACCACCGAGGCCGTCGTGGCCGACAAGCCGGAGCCCGAGGCCCCGGCCGCCGGCGGCGACATGGGCGGCATGGGGGGCATGGGCGGCATGATGTGATCTGCTGATCACCTGCCGCTCCACCCGAGCGCTCGATGAGCCCCGATCCTCTGACGAGGGTCGGGGCTCGTTGCTGTCCGGACCCGGGGCGCCGTGCACGACACAATGACGCCATGACCTATGAGCTGCAGGACTCGATCCACGTCGACGCCGACCCGGAGGAGGTGCACGCGCTGCTCAGCGACGTCACCCGGACGGGGGAGTGGAGCCGGCAGTGCCACCGCTGCGAGTGGGAGGACGAGCGGCGCGGCGTCGGCGCCCGGTTCATCGGCCACAACCGCACCCCGGTGCGGGAGTGGGAGACCGTCTCCGAGGTGATCGCGGACGTGCCCGGGGAGCACTTCGCCTGGTCCGTGGGTCCGGGCCGTGCCGAATGGGGCTACCGGATGCGGCCGGCGGACGGCGGCGGGACCGAGCTGACCGAGTACACCCGCACCACCGCGCGCCTCGAGGAGGTGTTCCTCGAGCGCTATGGCGACCGGGCGGAGGAGGAGATCGCGATTCGCCACGAGGCGGCACGGGAGGGCATCCCCGCCACCCTCGCCGCGATTCGCGAGGCGCTCACCGCCCGCTGACCACGCGGGAAACCTCCGGCAAGGACCGGCGGTCCGCCGCGTTCGCGGTCAGGATGGGCGGCGTACCCCGTCGAGGACGCCGCTGTGCGACTCCTCGACGCCTTGAGGAGGAGGAACGCATGAGGTCGAGGACGACCCCGAGACCGCCGACGCCACGCCCGGTGCGGCGCACACTGCTGACAGGGATCCCGCTGCTGGGCGCCGGAGCGCTCGCGCTCGGCGGCTGCGCACCGGACGACGCCGGCGCCGCCACCGACGTCGAGAACATCCTGACGGTCTCCCTGAACCAGACCGAGACGCACCCCAGCTATCTCGCGCTGACGGCCTTCGGCGAGAAGCTCGCCGAGGCGACCGAGGGCCGGTGGGGAGCCCGCGTCTACGCCAACGAGGCGCTCGGCGCGCAGCAGGAGGTGGTCCAGCTCGTCTCCGACGGCAGCGTCGACATGGCCGTGATCTCCGCGCCGCAGGTCGAGAACCTCTCCATGGCGTTCCGGCCCCTGAACCTGCCCGGTGCCTTCGTGGACATCGAGCACCAGACCGCCGTGCTCAAGGACGACTCGATCGTGGGCGAGCTGTTCTCCTCCCTCGAGGACGAGCGCCGCCTGCGGGTGCTCGGCGGCTTCACCCAGGGCTCCCGCCACGTCTACACCGACCGCGGCCCGATCGAGGGGCCCGAGGACCTCGCCGGGCTCAAGATCCGTGTTCAGGAGTCCGACGTGTTCATGGAGCTGACCCGTGCGCTCGGCGCCTCGCCCACCCCGATGGCCTACGGCGAGGTGTACACCGCCCTGCAGGCCGGGGTGCTCAACGGCGCCGAGAACAACGAGGTCAGCTACGTGACCCAGCGCCACTACGAGATCGCCCCGCACTTCACCCTCACCAACCACCTCGTCGGCCTGGACTACGTCATGGCCAACGTGGACCGGATCGAGGAGATGGACGAGGCCGACCGGACCGCGTTCACCGAGTCCTTCACCGCCGCGCAGGAGGAGTTCGTGACGCTGTGGGCGCAGGAGACCGAGGCCAGCATCCAGGCGATGGAGGAGGCCGGCGTGGAGATCACCGAGCCCGATCCCGAGGCGTTCACCCCGGCGATCGAGGAGGTGGGGCGCTCCTTCCTGGACAGCCCCGAGGACGAGGACCTGTACGAGCGCGTCCGCGCGCTCGCCGACGAGATGGGGGTGGAGCGATGAGTGCGCCGCGCAGGAGGACCGTCCAGGGCTTGACCTGGATCAGCATCGCCCTGTTCGTGGTGCTGGTGCTCGTGGTGTTCTGGCAGGTGTTCACCCGCCAGGTGCTGCAGTCGCCCAGCGGCTGGACCACCACCGTCTCCCAGTACCTCTTCATCTGGCTGGTGCTGTTCTCCGTCGCGATGGTGTTCGGGGAGCGGGGCCATGTGGCGGTGGACTTCTTCGCCCGCCTGATGCCCCGTTCCGCGCAGCGCATCACGTCCGTGCTCGTCGAGCTCTCCGTCCTCGCCTTCGCGCTGCTGGGCCTGGTCTGGGGTGGGATCCGCGGCATGTCGATCTCCTTCGACCAGGCGATCCCGGGCATGCCGGTGACCGTGGGACAGATGTACCTGGCCCTGCCGATCGCAGGCGTGCTCATCGCCCTGTTCGCCCTCGAGGACCTCGTGCGCGCCGCGCGCGGCGACGACATGCTCGCCGGTCACGACGCCCAGACCGAGGCCGCTCTCGACGCCGCCGGTGCCGACGGGACAGCAGCGGCCGACGGACCGGCAGGAGCCGATGTGACCGCTCCGCCGGCCGCGTCGACCTCTCCGGCCTCGCCCGCCACCCCGACCGAGCAGAAGGAGGCCTGAGCCGTGGATCCCGCAACTCTCGCCGGAGTCATCCTCATCGCCGGAGTCGTCGTGCTCATCGGCGTCGGCGCCCCGATCGCGATCGCGATCGGCCTCCCCTCGATCGTGGCGCTCGCCGCCGTGGTCGGCACCGAGCAGGCCGTGTTCGTCGCCTCCCAGCGCATGTTCACCGGAGCCAGCTCGTTCACGCTGCTGGCGATTCCGTTCTTCGTGCTCGCCGGGTCGCTGATGAACACCGGCGGCATCGCCGAACGCCTCATCGACGCCGCCAAGGTGCTGGTGGGCCGGATGCCCGGCTCCCTCGCCCAGACCAACGTCGTCGCCAATGCGCTGTTCGGCTCCGTCTCCGGCGCGGCCGTCGCGTCGGCCGCGGCGATGGGCTCGACCCTCGGCCCGCGCATGAAGCGCGAGGGCTACGACCCCTCGGTCTCCGCGGCCGTCAACGCGGCCTCCGCCCCGGCCGGCATGATGATCCCGCCGTCGAACACCCTGATCGTGTACTCGCTGGTCTCCTCGACCTCCGTGGCCACGCTGTTCGTCGCGGGCTACGGCCCGGGCGTCGTGTGGGTGCTCGCCTGTCTCGTGGTCGTCGCGATCCTCTCCCGCACCCGCCCCGGCATGAGCGCCCGCGGCGAGAAGGTCCCCGTCGGCCTCGCGATCACCACACTGCTGAAGGCCGTGCCCGCGATCCTCATGATCGTGATCGTGATCGGCGGCCTGCTGGCCGGCTTCTTCACCGCGACCGAGTCCGCGGTGATCGCCGTGGCCTACTCGTTCATCCTCGGACTCGTCTACCGACAGCTCACCCTGAAGAACCTCCCCACCGTGATCGCGGGCGCCGCCCGCACCACGGCGGTCGTGATGCTGCTGGTGGCGGTCTCCTCGGCGCTGAGCTGGGTGCTGTCCTACGCGATGATCCCGCAGTCGATCTTCTCCGCGCTGCTGGGACTGGCGGACTCCAAGACGGTGATCCTGCTGCTGATGATGCTGATCCTGCTGATCGTGGGTGCCTTCATGGACCCCACGCCGGCGATCCTGATCTTCACGCCGATCTTCCTGCCGATCGCGATGGAGCTCGGGGTGGACCCGATCCACTTCGGCCTCATGATCACCTTCAACCTCTCGCTGGGCACGATCACCCCGCCGGTGGGGAACATCCTGTTCATCGCCGCGAAGGTCGGCGGCGTGAGGGTCGAGCCGGTGATCCGGCAGATGCTGCCCTTCTTCGCGGCGCTGCTGATCGGCCTGCTGCTGGTGGTGTTCGTCCCGCAGATCACGATGCTGCTGCCGGACCTGCTGGGCATGAGCAGCGCGGCGGAGTAGTCCCCGCCGTCGCCGTCGCGGACCCCGTCGTCCGATCCTCGTGGGAGGGTCGGGCGGCGGGGTCCTCGCCGTCCGGGTCCTCCCTCATGGGCCTCGCGGTCGGGGTCTCGCAGTCCGGGCCCGCCGCCGGCCCGGTCGTCCTCGAGGGTCAGCCGGCGCACTGTCGGCCCGGGCGTGGTCGGCCGGTGGCGCAGGGCGTGCCACTACGGCGTATATGGCGTAGTGGCACGCCCTGCGCCATGACCTGACCATGCCCGGGCCGCGAGAGGGCGGGGAAGGGCTGCGTGGGGTGGAGTAGCGCCCCGAAGGGGTGGGGAAGGGCTGCGTGGGGCGGGGCAGCGCCCCGAGGGGGTGGGGTAGGGCCGCGAGGGGTGGGAGAGGAGCACGAGGAGGTGCGGCGGGGCCGGCGAGGAGGGGCGGCCGGCCCGCGGGCGCTCAGACGAGGAAGATCGGGATCGCGCCCGGATGACGGGCGTGCACGATCGCGAGGAAGACGACCACGTCGAACAGCAGGTGACAGCTCGTCCCAGGTGCCCACGAAGTTCACGCCCGCGAAGAAGCGGGCCACCTCCCCGCCGTCGGCCAGGTGCGGCCAGTTGCGGTACACCTCCGAGGTGATGAAATAGAACGGCAGGATCAGCCAGCCCAGGAAGGGCACGGCCACGATGTAGCCCTTCTCGAGGCGGGTCCACGGCTCGCCCGTGCGCAGCGGGAATCGGATCGCGCGCCGGCGCAGCAGCAGGCGATCCATCAACACCGGCACCAGCACCGCCAGCAGCAGCACGGCGCCGATGATGAGGAAGCGGTCCCAGTCCACCGAGGTGACGACCGAGGTGGTCGAGACGATCGTGATCCCGATCCCGACCAGCGCGAGGTCCTTCGCGAGCTGCCGGGAGACGAGCACTGCGCCGAGCAGGCTGAGGGCCAGCAGCAGGTGGCCTCAGCCGGCCAGCTGCAGGGCGAACAGCAGGAACGCGGAGACGGAGACCCCGACCGCCGGCAGCAGCGCGAGGCGCGAGGCGGGGGAGTGCTCCGCGGGGTCCGCGGGGGCGGCGGCCGACGGCGTCGTCATGGCCTCAGCATGGCAGGTGCGACACCGCGACGGGACACGCCCTGCCGCGTCGGTTCGCGCCCGTCGTGCGCGAGGATGGAGCGATGGCACCCACCGACGCGCAGCCGACCGCCCTGTCGGTCCTCACCCAGAACATCCGGTACCACGACGAGAGCACCCTCCCCGGGCAGGCCGACCACTGGCCCGAGCGGGCCCCGGTGCTCGCCCGGCTCCTCGATGAGGCCGACGCGGACGTCGTCGGCCTGCAGGAGGTTCTCGCCTCCCAGATCCCCGTGATCGACGAGGTGCTCGCCGCCACCCACCTGCGCCTCGGCATCGGCCGGGAGGGCGGCGGACGCGGGGAGCACAACCTCCTGCTGCTGCGCCGGGACCGGTTCGAGCTGCTGGACTGGGACCAGCTGTGGCTCTCCGAGGAGCCCGACCGGATCGGGTCGACGGGCTGGGACGCGATGTGCCCCCGGATCGCGGTGTGGGCGCGGGTGCGGGACCGGGAGAGCGGGGGCGAGCTGGTGGCCGCGGTGACGCACCTGGACCACGAGGGACACGAGGCGAGGGCGAAGGGCGCGGGACTGCTCGCCCAGCACGTGCGCGAGGCGGCCGACGGGGTGCCCGTGGTGCTGTTGGGCGACTTCAACGCGGCAGGCGGCGACAGCATCCCGTGGCGGGTGCTGCGCGACGCCGGCTTCCAGGACGCCCACGACGTCGCCGCCGCGCAGGCGGGGGAGGACATCGGCACCTTCCCCGACTACGGCACCCCGGAGGTGGGCGGTGTCCGGATCGACTGGATCCTCGTCCGCGACCTCGTCGTCGAGGAGTACGCGGCCCGGGTGCCGCTGCACGACGGCCGCGCGGCGAGCGACCACGCGACGGTCACCGCACGGGTGCGGCCGACGGGGCGCTGACGCGCCGCCCGACCCGCCTCACATGTCACGGGCCGAGGTGAGCAGCTGCGTCCCGCCCACGCACACGGCGGTCAGCTCGAGCAGGTCGCCCGCGTCGGAGACGTCCGGTCCCTTCTCCTGCGCGAGCGCGGGCGAGGCGTCGACCCAGCCGCCCGGGCAGTCCTGGACCTCGCCCTCGAGGGTGGGGACGAGCGCGTCGAGCACCTCGTCCTCGGAGACCGGCTCCGGCGCGCCCGCCCCGCCGTGGTCGGAGGCGCCGGCCGCCGCCGTGGCGGAGAGGAGCTCGTCGACCTGCGCGGGCTCCAGCTCGATCACCGACTGCCACCAGTAGTCGTCCTGGGCCGGGAACGGCACCCTCTCGTAGGGGTCGGTGAACCGGCCCTCGGCGATCGTCACCGCGCCCACGCCCTCGAGCATGGGGAAGTGCTCCTCGACGAGCTCGGAGGAGTGCCCGACGAGATCGGGCCGGAAGTACCGCTCGGAGGCCTCGTCCCGCACCCAGTCGGGCTCGTCCCGGTCGGTGCCGCCGGTCAACGGGCCGCAGCCGCCGAGCAGCGCCGCGGCGAGGAGCGCGCCGGTCAGCGCCCGGGCGGTCGTGCGCCGGGCGGTGCCTCTCGGCGAGGCTCGGCGTGCCCGCGCACTGCGGCCCGACGGATCGTGCGTCGGTCTCTCGTCGTCCATGGCTCCCCCTTCGTCCCCGGCGCCATGTCTACCAGGTGCCGGGGCCCCGGGCCGCAGCGCCGGGGGCAGGGGAGCGGCGGTCTCAGAGCCCCCAGGCCTCGGCGAGCAGCTCGAGGCTCTTCAGCCGGTCCGCGGGATCGAAGTGGTAGGCGGTGAGGATCAGCTCGTCGGCCTTCGTCGCGGCGACGATCTCCTCGAGCTGGGAAACGACCGTGGCGGGGGAGCCGACGGCCTTGATCGACAGGGTCTGGTCCACCTTCTGCAGGAGGTGCTCCGGGGCGACCTCGGTGATGTCCCGCGGCGGCTGGATCTTCTGCCGCTGCCCGGTGACGACGCCGAGGAACATCTGCTGCAGGGTCGTGAACTGGCGCTGCGCCTCCTCATCGGTCTCGGCGACCACGAGGTTCACGCCCACCATCGTGCGGGGCTGCTCGATCTGCGCGGAGGCGGCGTCGGGGTCGAAGTGGGCGCGGTAGGTCTCCAGCGCGTGCAGGTACTGGAAGGGCGCGAAGTGGGAGGCGACCGAGAAGGGCATGCCCAGCTGCGCGGCCAGGCGCGCACCGTTCGCCGTCGAGCCGAGGATCCACATCGGCACCTCGGTGCCGCGGGCGACCTCCGCGGTGATCGGCAGCCCGCCGGAGGTGGGCGCCTCCCGGGACCAGTCCCTCATCTGCTCGACCGCGGCGATGAACGCACCGGGCTCGGCGGAGGTGCGGGCCAGCAGCTGCGCGGTGAGCTGGTCGGTGCCGGGCGCGCGGCCGAGCCCGAGGTCGATCCGGTCGCCGTGGAACTGCACGAGGGTGCCGAACTGCTCGATCACCGCGAGCGGCGAGTGGTTCGGGAGCATGATCCCGCCGGAGCCGACGCGGATCCGCTTCGTCATCGAGGCGGCGCGGTCGATCAGCAGCGAGGTCGCCGAGGAGGCGAGGGAGTCGGTGTTGTGGTGCTCGGCGAACCAGTACCGCTCGTAGCCGAGCCGGTCCGCGGCCTGCGCGCCCTCCATCGAGGCCGCGATGGCGTCGCGGGTGCTCTGGCCGTCGGAGATGGAGACGAGATCGAGGATCGACAGGGGCACGTGAGGAGCGTTCATACTGCTCAGGCTATCGACGCGGGTGCCAGGCGGGGAGAGCGCGGGGTGAGAGGTTCTCGACCCCGTCAGCGGGAAGCTTCCGCACCCCGGATGCGTTCCCGGCGACATGAGGATCTCCCTGCTCGACCGCTCCCGCACGCGCGCCGGCCGCGACGAACAGGCCGCCCTCGCCGACAGCGTCGAGCGGGCAGTCGCCGCCGAGCAGCTCGGATACCACCGCTTCTGGGTCGCCGAGCACCACACCGTGCCGGGCATCGCCAGCGGCGCCCCGGCCGTGCTGCTCGCAGCGATCGGGCAGCGCACCGAGCGGATCCGGCTCGGCTCCGGCGGGGTCATGCTCCCGAACCACCGCCCTCTCGTCGTCGCCGAGCAGTTCCTGATGCTCGAAGCGCTCACCCCGGGACGCATCGACCTCGGGCTCGGCCGGTCCCTCGGCTTCACCGCCCCGGTCCGCGAGGCGCTGGGGCGCACCGAGGCGAGCACGGAGGACTTCGCGGCGGAGGTGGGGCAGGTGCGCGACCTGCTCGAGGGCACCGCGCCGCTCACCGCCCGGCCCGTCGCGACCGAGCCGCCGCCGATGCACCTGCTCGCCACCGGCGCCGGGCTCGGCATCGCCGCCCGGCTCG
>NZ_KV788641.1:0-7110 GCF_001807385.1 Brachybacterium sp. HMSC06H03
GGGTCATAGTGGAAAGCCCAGGAGGACGGGAAATCTATGGGCCTCGAGGCGGGCGGGCCCGTCTCGAGGTGAGTGGCCGACGACGTCGGCCTCCATCAGTCGGCAGCGACAGCTGGTGACAAGTGGTTCAGATGGTGCACGCAGTGCATTGAGTGAGGACGAGCGGATGCGAGTGCGTTGGGAGGGGCGGCCAGGGATGTCCGCAGCGGCAGCTCGCAGGCGCGGAGCGTCTGCGCATAATGCTCGCAAGGCAGCCCGGGTCGCCCCTCCCCCATCGCGCGAAGCGCGCTCCCGTGCGCAGCACGGGAAGGCCCGCGCCCTTTCGGGGCGCGGGCCGAGTGGGGCGGGCGGTAGCGCCCGCCCCACTGTGGCCGTGTCAGCCGACGAACCAGGTCGGGTAGGTCAGCTTGGTGACGACGGCGAAGGCCGTGTTGGCGAGTGAGCACGAGCGATCGTGCAGCAGCGCCGTCTCGGCGGCGTGGAGCGCCGCGCGGGCCCGGGCCTCGCTCCACAGTAGGAGGCTGGCGATCGCGTAGAGCACCGCGGACGCCGACGCGTCAGTGGTGTGTGCGCCGACGTACTGCGCGACGAGCGCGGCGCGGGTGAGCTGGCCGCCCTGCGGCCGGCTGCGGGTTCCGAGCAGCGCA
The DNA here is from genome assembly GCF_001807385.1 of Brachybacterium sp. HMSC06H03. Classification (NCBI taxonomy): domain Bacteria; kingdom Bacillati; phylum Actinomycetota; class Actinomycetes; order Micrococcales; family Dermabacteraceae; genus Brachybacterium; species Brachybacterium sp. HMSC06H03. The sequence goes on from NZ_KV788641.1 coordinate 648, forward strand.
GCAAGCACATCCCTGTCGCCGCTCGCGTCGTCCAGCTCGGCGAAGCCGAGGCGGACGGCGGCGAGCAGGAGGCGGTCCCGTGCCGTGCCGTCGGCGATCGCTGCGGCGATCTCCGCGACGAGCTTCTCGTCGGGTCGGCGACCGGTGACCACGGCGTGGATCCACGGCTCGAGGAGCTCGTCGAGGTCGACCTCGTCGGTGGCGGGGTCCACCGGCTCGAAGTCTCGCGAGCGAGTGCGTGCCCAGACCTCGAGCTCGGTCGGTCGGCCGAGCTCGGCGGGGAGCGAGGCGATCGCGGCAGCGAGCGTTGTGCGCTTCTCCCCCGGCAGCTCCATCAGGTAGTCGCCGGAGCAGAGGACGACGGCCGCGAAGTGCAGGCCGGCGAGTCGGCGGAGCACGGTGTGTGCGTCGTGAGCGGCGAGCTCGAGGCCGTGGTCGTGGACCACCGTGAGGACGACGTCCTGCGTGGAGAGAGGCTGGAACGCTGCGGCGGAGAGGTCCAGCGGGTAGTCGGCGTCGGGGTCGACGCCGAACGTTGCCGACATGCCGTTCTCGCCGGTGCCGGCGAGGATGAATCCTCGCGGCAGCGGCTCGGCGAGAGAGGTCAGCGTGTACGCAGCGAACTGCGCGGCGGTCAGCTGAGTGATGTCCATGGTGTGCTCCTTCGGGTTGGGCGCGCGAGCGCCTGGCGACCCCGCTGTTGCGGGACCTTCCCTTTGGGGACTCTGCAGCGGGGTGGGCTGCAACCCCGAAGAGCGGAGGGTTAGGGGGACTTTTTCGCCTGAGCTTGCGAAGGTAAAAAGTCCCTCTGACCTGGAGCGTGGGTTGCAGCTCGGGGCCCCCCGCGGAGTAGAATGAGAGGTCCTGCAGCAGCAGCTAGGTGACCACGCTGGAAGCCAGGGCGTGGCGGCCGTGCGGAGCGCAGCGGAGCCTTGGACGCCGCACAGCTCAAGCCCGCGTAGCGGGGCCTCAGCAGATGAACGAGCACGGTGCGTGCGATAGTGGCGAAGCCGCTCGCGCCGTTCCATGGAGCACGTCGTGCTCCAGGAGCAGCACGAGCATCGCGAGTTCCGCGGTGAAGGCCTCAGAGCACCGGCAGTGCGCCTAATGCAGGTAGTGCACACAGTGGATAAGAGGCCCGCCCGGGCGGGAGCCCAGGCGCGAGCGGTCAGCGCAGCTCGTCCGGGATCTCCCCGAAGTCCAAGCGCGCCACGTCGAGTTTCGCCTCCTCCTGCTCAGGGTCGAGCAGGAGGAGGGTCAGGGCGTCCTCGACAGTGCTTCGTGCTCCGCTGTGCGAGTCGGAAGGGCTCATCGCAGATCCAGACGAGGGAGGCGGGCCGGAGGCTCGGGCAGCGCCGTCATGCCGGCGCGGCGAGCAGCCTGCTGGGCCTGCCAGCGCAGCGCGTAGCTGTAGAACACGCTGCGGGAGCGGTCGACGACGCCGGCGAGCCGGTCCTGACGCATGGCGTCCCCGACAGCGTCCGCGACGTCGTCGGGGACGAGGAGCTGCTGTGAGCGGTTTGCGCCGGCGCCGGCGGGGCCGAGGCTCTCTCGAACGGCCTGGCGCTCTTCGACGGTGAGGGCGGCGAGCTCGCCGATGGCGCCGGCGGCCCAGAGGCCGAAGCTTCCCGGCGAGCCGGGCCGGTGGTCGAAGTCGACGATGTACGCCGAGCGCACGTCACGCAGGTCATCCGGCGTGAGGTAAACGCTGCTGCGGCGGGTGGGCTCCTCGGAGGCCGGGGGCGCGGGACTCGCGGCGGCGGGGCGCTCTGCCGGAGTCGATGCGGGCTGCTGGGGCGTGGGGGTCTGCTCCGCTCCCCCCTCCTCACGGGTTGACGCGTCGTCGACAACGCCGGCGATCGCCTCGGCGTTGCGCTCGGAGAGGCTGCGTCGCTTGGGCTTGGCCATCAGTGGGCTCCCATCGTGAGGGTGAGTAGGTGATCGGTCGCGGCGCGGTAGTCGGCCGCGACCGCACTGTCGGGGTCGTAGACGCTCACGCCCATGCCTGCGGTGTAGGCGTCGCGCACGGCGACGGCCTGCCGCACGGGCGGCGTGACGCGATCGCCGTAGCGCTGCGCGAGGAGCTCGAGGATCTCCCGATCGAGCAGGCGGCGAGAGTCGACCATGGCCGGGACGACGGCGCTGATCTGCAGCCCGGGGCGGATGCGACGCGTCAGGCGCTCGGCGATCACGGCCTCGAGGCGGTCGAGCTGGTCGTATGCCTCGGTGGCAGCCTGCAGGCTGACGATCACATGATCGGCGGCCGCGAGTCCTGCCATGGTCAGAGCGCCAACGTTCGGAGGTGTGTCGATGACGACGTGGTCCCACCGCTCCCCCACCGTCGGCAGCATGTCGCGCAGGCTGGTGACCAGGTCGGGCGGCGGCTGCTCCTCGAGGGCGGTGAGGTCGTGGGCTCCGACGATCACGTCGACGCCCTGCGCGGTCGGCGCCGGCTCGGCCGCTTCCCGCAGGGTGGCGGAGGCGTCCAGCACCTCGGCGGCGGTGGCTTCGATCGGGGTCTCCTGGGTGATCCCCAGGCGGGTTGACAGGTTGCCCTGCTGGTCGAGGTCGATGGCGAGGACGCGGAAGCCGCGGCGAGCCAGGGCCAGGGCGATCTCGACTCCGGTGCTGGTCTTGGTGGACCCACCCTTGGGCAGGGCGCATGTGTAGACGGCCATGGGGCTCCTCTCGGTGGAAACAGGTTATAGCACTGTGTGCACTAGTGCGAACCGTGCAGTCGGTGCACAGTGTGCCCGAGCAGGTGGGGCGCGATGCACTCGCCTTAGACAGTGCGTGTAATGCACATGGCACGATTGGTGCATTAGCGGGATGACTAGTCGGCGACCTGGTACTGACGGGGCCGCTGCGCGGCGTAGCGGAGGCGTCGCGCCCACTGGTCGAGCTCGGGCACGATCTCGACATCGGGGCGCACCAGAAGCGCGTTGGATCCTGCGGTGGCGGCGGTCAAGATCGGGCCGGGCACGCAGGCGATGCGTGGCGAGTGGGGGAGGGCGGAGTGGGCCTGCTCGATGACGAGCGCCGCGTCGGCGAGATGTGCGAGGAGGAGGCTGGCGGGCCCCTCAAGCACCAGGGCCCCGCTCGAGGCGAGCGTCTCGTGCCACTGCGTGACGCCGCGCCGGGCAATCACGACTGCGCGGTCGGGCGCGCTCAGGGTGAGCGCGTCGAGCGCGGCCCCGGCGATGCCGGGGCCGTCGTGGAGCAGCACGCAGCTATCGCTGTGCTCGACAACGGCCAGCGCCGCGTGCTCGGCGACGCGTGTGCCGTGAGGGGTGGGGTCCAGGGATCCGAGGATGTGGACCAGTCGGGTCTCGAGGAGGTCGAGGCGGCCGTAGGCGCGAACGGCGAGTCCGTCGATCGCGAGTCGCGTGGGGATGGACATGGGTCCTCCTGTCGAGGAAAAACACTCGTTGCACTATCTGCACTCGGCACTCTATATGCACTAGTGCATACAGTGCAAGTAATGGCGAGAGTGCGAGTAGTGCAGGTGGTGTTAGCTCGCTTCCCGGGCCTCGCCCGGTGGCTCTTCGAGCGAGTCCAGGTACATCTGGGCGAGGGTCTCCTCGACCTCGGGATCGGTCTCGTCGACGTCGCGGACGACGCGGATCCAGGGCCGTTCGCGACGGAGCTGCTCGAGCTTGGCCCAGTAGTCGGCTCGCTCACGGCGGTGCTGGTGGATGCGGCGTACGCGGGCCTCGATGGCGCCGAGCTGCTGCGCCAGGCGCTCGAGGCGGGCGTCGTCGGCCGCGAGCTCGTACCCGTCGCGGTCGTTGCCGGCGATCAGGCCGTAGGCGAGGGCGGTGTCGCGGGCGTCGCGATAGGCGTCGTCGCTCAGGCCGGTGACCAGGGCGATGCGTGCGCGCGAGGTGGCTCCACGCTCGACGGCCTCGAAGAAGAGCCCGGTGGCCTTGCCGAGCACGGTGAAAAGGGGGCGGACGGCCTGGGTCTTCCCGGGTCGCCACTGCAGCTCGTCGACGAGGGCGGCGTGGCGGTCGGGGATGCGCAGCTCGTACTGATCGGCGTAGATCCCGCGACCGCGGGCGACGAGGACCACCCACGGGTCGTCCTCGGCCGCGAGGGCGCACAGAACGGCGGCAGCACCGGTGCGAGAGTCACCGACGGCCACGGAGTGCCAGCGGACTCCCATCGCGGTGACGGTGGAGCCGACTGTGCTGGCGGCCTGGCCGAGGGCGCGCAGTGCCATCTGGTAATCCCAGCCTCGAGCCCCGGGGTACTCGCTGGCGGCGTAGCGCTCGACGAGCGTGATCCATGAGCGGATCACGCCGTACGTGTCGTGCACCGAAGGAGAATCCCCCCCGCCCCGGGTGTGTGTAGTGGCGCTAGTGTCAGAACTGACGGCAGTATCGTCCCTGGTCACGATGACCCGGCCGCTTTTCTGGCGCTCGCGGCGGGCGATCTCGGCGGCCGCGCGGGCGTACTCGTCGCGGAGGCGGTCGCCATGCTTGTGCTCGAGGAGGGAGCGCAGGCCGGGCCACTGGGGCTCCTCGCCGAGCATCCGGGCGCGGACGTCGGTCTCGGTGAGGCCGGTGGCGATCGCAGACATGAGGACCGCGCGCCGGGCTTCGGACGCGCTGGGGTAGCCGTGGGCTCGCCAGTCGCCGCGCTGGGCGAGGTCGGTGCACGCGGTGCTCATGTGGCGGCCGATGCCGCGCACGAGCACGGGGCGGATCTCCTCGTCGGGGATCGCGTCGGCGATCGGATCGCTCGAGCCAGCCTCACGCGCCCGTGTGCGGCGCTCTGCGCCGCGTTCACGGTCCTCCTCGAGAAGTGCCCGCAGCTCGTCCGCCAGGGCCGTACGGAGGCGCGTGAGGGCTCTGGTGGGGGAGTGGGGGCCGGCGGCGATCGCGCGTGCCGCGTCGGCGTCGTGTGCGAGCTCCCGGTGGCCGCCTCGCTTGTGGGCGCTGCCGGGGATGGTGATCAGCCCGTCGCTGACGTTGCTGGTGGGCTTGAGGTCGAGCGTGGAGAGGCGCCGGCCGAGGGCGAGGACGAGCGAGTGCGCCTCCTGGGCGCCGAGGGGCTCCTCGAGCAGGACGTAGATGTGCGCGCCGCCGTGGGCCCGGTCCATGAGGTAGTTGAAGCCGCACTCGTCCAGCAGCGCGGCCGCGGTGGCGACGTCGTCCTCGACGGCGGCGATCTGGTCCTCGGTGCGGTCGTGAGCGTCGAAGTCCAGCGGCAGGAACCGGGTGCGGCCCTGGGCGTCGTAGACGTGGACCGCGACGGGCTGCGAGGGCGGCGCCTCGGTGAAGCGCTCGACCCTTCGGCCGAGACGTCGCGGGAAGGCGACGCTCGTGCTGCGGCGCTCCGCCAGGCGGATCAGCGGTCGCTGGTTCAGCAGCTCGAGGCACAGTCGCCACGTGTCGGTGGGGGAGAGGGTGGCGTCGGAGGCGGCGCGAGACACACCGGTGGTGTCGTACTTGCCTACGACGACGCGACCCCCGTACTCTTGGGGGTACAACTTGATGAACCTCCTTGCTGGTTCTCCCCGGGTCGTCAGCTGCAACTGACTCCCGAAGACTTCTGAATCGCCCTCGCACCTGCGCCAACAGGTTCGGGGGCGAAGTCTTTATGCGGTCCTCTCGCTCTCGTCAAGGTCCATGCGAGGCTGAGCTGCTCCAACCTCGTAGATTGCCGGGTCGAGCTCGTCAACGTGGCGCTCAAGCACTTCGATGACGATCTCGCCCATGGTCTTGCCTGTCAGCTCCTTGATCCGCGCGATGCGATCGGCGAGAGGCATAGGAACAGGCACACCGATGGTGCGGCGTGGCCCCTTCGAAGGCCGTCCCACTTTGGCGTGCTTGTTCTCCATAGGGGCAACACTACACAGATTTCGCGAAACAGCGACGTGGTTGAGGCGTGTCGCGGTCATGATTCGGCCTCCCAGGGGGTGTGGGTGGTGATCGTGCCGTCGGTGATGCGTCCGTAGTAGGTGGCGTCGCTGGCGATGGTGGTTAGAGCGATCCAGTCAGCGGGCCATCCGGGGACGCCTCGAACGAGCGCGTCGCGGTAGACGTGGCCGTTGTAGTAACCGGGGACGCCATCGATGACGCGGAAGAGCTTGTCGGAGTGCCGGGGGACGAGCAGGCTCTCGCTCTGGCTCAGGGTCACGCTCCAGTCGGCGATGTCCGGGTGCTCGGCGCGTGCGTGCTCGAGCAGGGCGTCGACGAGCTCGTGAACGGTGGCGCGGTGGCCGTCGTGTACTCGGTCCTGGGGGTCCATGCTCAATGCCTGTTCATGCCGCTGCTGCGGAGTGGGTGACTTGGGGTCCGTGCGGGGATGGGCGATTGCGATGTGCGGGCTCCTGCCAGGGCTTGGGCGGTGAGCAGACCACGCTGCCACCTCGGGCGGTTCCGCAACCCGGCTCGCTGCGCTCGACCCGCGGCGGGCGAGAACTTCTCCGACGCGGTCGCAAGCTCCCTTGTTTCGC
>NZ_KV788642.1:0-28641 GCF_001807385.1 Brachybacterium sp. HMSC06H03
CCGGGCGCCTGGGTGCGGTGCCTGGCCTGTCGGGACCGGCCCGGCGCGGCTGCCAAGGCGAAGCGCCGGCGCCTCAGGCGCGGGCGGCGGAGCCCGTGGAGGTCTCGGGCTCCTCCTCGTCCACGCCGTCCGGTCCGCCCTCGTCCGCGCCGAGCGTGCGCAGCGTGCGGCGCCGCTGGACGACCGCGCCGAGCAGCCCCAGGACGACGCCGACCACCAACCAGCCCGACAGCCAGGCGAGGTCCCCGGCCGGGTCGATCCAGCCCCCGCCGATCGCTCCGCGGAAGGCGTCGACCGCATGGGTCATCGGCAGGTACGGGTGGAGCATCTGGAAGAAGCCCGGCAGGGTCGGGACCGGGTAGGTGCCGCCCGCCCCGGAGATCTGCAGCGCGATCAGCACCAGGGCGACGAACTTCCCGACCGGCCCGAACAGGGCGCCGAAGCCGTGGTTCAGCGCGACGAACACCAGCGAGGTCAGTCCCGCGAGCCCGAACATCAGCGGCAGGTCGTCGATGGTGAGGCCGATCAGCCAGTGCAGAGCCCCGACGGCGATCAGCGTCTGGACGAGACCCAGCAGGAAGGCGGGGATGAGCCCGCCTGCCAGCAGTCGCACCGGCCCCGTCCCGCGCGCCATCGCTTCGGAGGAGAACGGCGGCATCATCAGGAAGATCGCCATGCCGCCGACCCACAGGCTGATCGCGAGGAACAGCGGAGCGAGGCCCTCGCCGAAGCGGCCCAGGTCGTGCTGGCGCTCGAGGTCCATCTGCACCACGTCCGAGGCGGTGCCGGCGAGCGCGCTGCTCTCCTCGTCGGAGTAGGAGGGGACGTCGTCCTTCGCGTCGGAGAGGCTGTCGGCGAGCTCGGTCGAGCCGTCGTCGAGTTTCTCGGCGCCGTCGTCGAGGTCGGTCGCGCCGTCGGCGAGCTGCGTCGCGCCGTCGTCCACCTGGCGGGCGCCGTCGGCGAGCTCGGCCGAGCTGTCCGCGAGGGTGCCGGTGCCGTCGGCGAGCTGCTGCGCCCCGTCGCGGGCCTCGCCCGTCTTGTCGGCGAGCGTGCCGGCGCCGTCCCTGAGGGTGCCGGTGCCGTCGGCGAGCTGATCAGCGCCGGCGCGGGCCGAGCCGACGCCGTCGGTGTACTGGGTGACGCCGGAGGCGAGGTCCTGGGCGCCGTCGCGGGCGGTGCCCGTCGCGGCGGCGAGCTGGTCCGCGCCGGAGGCGACCTCGCGGGCGCCGGAGTTCAGACGGTGGATGTCCTGCACGCCCTGGTCCAGGGTGCGGTACGCCTCGGGCAGTGCGAGGGCGGCGGTGCGGGCCTGGTCGGCGAGCTCCGCGGCGAGGTCGGAGGCGCTCTGGCCGGGCTCGGCCGACGGGACGGCGGAGGCGAGGTCGTCCCGCGCCGTGCCGAGGTCGCTGCTGAGGGTCGAGGTGTCCTCGGCGAGGGTCGAGGTGGTGCCCTCGAGAGCAGCGGCGCCCTCGGAGAGTGCCGAGGTGGTGGTGGAGAGGGTCTCGATGTACTCCTCGATATCGGAGGCGGCGCCGCTCATGCTCTCGGCGGTGTCGGCGACGTCGGTGGAGGTCTCCGCGGCGGTCCGGGCCAGGCGGTCGGCCTCGGCCGCGTGGGTGGTGGCGGTCTCGGCGTCCTTGCGGACCTTCTGCGTGGTGCCGGCGAGCTCCTCCGCCTTCTGGCAGACGGCTGACTCGGCCGCGGCGGGCTGCTCGGACCCCTCGCCGCCACCGTCGGACGCCTCGCCGGCGCCTCCGCCGGACTCGGCGCAGAGTCCCGCGAGCTCGTCGACGCGGTCGGCGAGCTCCACGGCGGAGCCCTCGGAGGTCTCGGCGGACTCCGCCGAGGTGGACGCCGCCTTGGCCGCATCCTGCACGGCCCCGTCGAGCGTCTTGACGTCCTTGGCGATCGACTCGGCGCCCTCGCGCAGGGTGCGGGCGTCCTGGGCGCGATCGCCCGTGGACTCGTCGAGATTCCGGGCGGTCTCGGCGAGCTCGCCGGCCTTCTCGTCGAGGCTCTCGGTGGTGGCTGCGATGGTGGCGGCGGCCTCGCCCGGGGCGTCCAGCAGCTCCGGCATCCCGTCGATCGCGCGCTCGAGGTCGTCGATCGCGGTGACCAGGTCCTCGCTCGTGGCCTGGACGCTCTCTTCGGTCACGCCCAGCTCGCGGGCGCGCTCGGCGGCGTCGGTGACGGTCTCGTCCAGCTGCTGGGTGCCGTCGGCGACCTGTCCCGCCCCGCCGGCGAGATCGCTCGCCCCGGTCGCGAGCTGCTCGGCGCCGCCGGCGAGCTCGTCCGCGCCGCTGCGCAGCGGCCGCCCCTTCTCGTCGAGGGTCGCCAGCCCGCCGGAGAGCTGCTGCGCACCGGCGTCGAGGGTCGCGACTCCGTTGCGCAGCGTGACCGCGCCGGAGGTGAGCTGGTCCAGCCCGACCACGAGGTCGAGGCTGCCGGAGTGCAGGTCGACCGCGCCCGCGGCGAGCTCGGCGGACCCGTCCGCGAGCTGGCCGGTGCCGTCGGTGAGCTCAGCCGTGCCGTCGACCAGGTCGCCGGTGCCGTCGTGGAGATCGCTCGCTCCGTCCGAGAGCTCGGCGGCGCCGTCGGCCGCGTCGACGATCCCGTCATGGATCGTCGTGAAGCCGACGTAGATCTTGTAGAGGTACTCCTCGAGCACCGAGGCGCGCAGCGCGTCGGTCAGCGCGGTGCCGACGGACTTGGAGAAGTTGCCTCCGACGTAGTTCACCGAGTCGTTCGTGCTCACGGTGATCATCGCGGGGGCCGCTTCCATCGCGTCGCCGCCGAGGGAGGCGATGTTCTCGGAGAAGTCGGAGGGGATCGTGATGGTGGCGCCGAAGGTGCCGTCGGCCAGGCCGCGCTGCGCCTCGGCGGGGGAGGCCTCCACGAAGTGGTAGAGGTTCTCCTGGTCCTTCTCCAGCAGGGTCTCCGTGAACTCCTTGCCCACGTCGATGTGGGAGACCTCCCCGTCCGGACTCTCCGCGTCCGCGCCGGTGTCCTCGTTCACCACGGCAGCGGTGATGTGGTTCAGGTTGTTGCTCGGGTCGATGAACGACCAGGTCATGTTGCCGGAGTAGACCAGCGGCACGAGGGCCAGTCCGGTCACGAACAGCGCCGCGATCGGCTTCTTCCACTCCCGGGGCAGCAGGGCGACCGCGCCCCGTCCCGCGGCGGACGCGCCCCGCCCGAGGGCGGCACCGGCGGTGCCGAGAGCGGACAGGACGGCGTGCAGCGCGGAGGAGAGCGCGGTGAGGAGAGCACGGAGGTATCGCATCACAGGGCGACGATACATCTGTGTATCGAGTTTTGTTACCCCCTCTGTGATGAAGTGTGGTGGGAGGAACCCGGCCGCTCTCTCCAGCTCCGGTCGGCCGACGGGGGCAGACCCGGCCCGGGCGGCTCAGGCCGGCAGATCCACCACCCACGGCCGGCGGGACATCCCTGCCGGGTCCCAGGACTCCAGCAGATCGGCCGCGGAGCGGCAGCCCGGCGCTCCCAGCGAGTCCCCGATCCGCTCGACGACGTCGGCCGCGCTCTCCCCGGCGGCGAGACGGTCCCGCAGCGTCACCGCGCCGTCGCGCTTGGCCAGTCGCGCGCCCGCGGTGTTCAGCGCGAGCGGGACGTGAGCGTAGGTCGGCTCGGGAAGGCCCAGCAGGTGCGCGAGATGGGCCTGGCGCGGGGCGGAGCTGAGCAGGTCGTCGCCGCGAACCACCTGGTCGACCCCGGCCGCGGCGTCATCGACCACGACGGCGAGGTTGTAGGCGACCACGCCGTCGCCGCGGCGCAGCACGAGATCGTCGACCGTGCCATGGACCTCGCCCTCCCAGAGGTCCTGCACGCTCCACTCCGTCACCTCGGCGCGCAGGCGGAGTGCGGGCTCCCGCCGCAGCTCCCCCATCCGCGCGCGACCGGCCTCGCGCTCGGCGGGGGCGAGGTCACGGCAGGTGCCGGGATAGGCGCCGGGCGGGGCGTGCGGTGCGCTCGGCGCCTCGAGGATCTCCCGCCGGGTGCAGTAGCACTCGTAGACGAGGCCCTGCGCCGTCAGGGAGCCGATCGCGGCCTCGTGGTCCGCGCCGCGCTCCGACTGGCGGACGACCTCGCCGTCCCAATCCAGGCCCAGCGCCGCGAGGTCCTCCAGCTGGCGCTGTGCAGCGCCCTCCTGCACGCGGTCGAGGTCCTCGATCCGCAGGTGGAAGGCGCGGCCGGTGCGGCGCGCGAGCGCCCAGGCCAGCATCGCGGTGCGGAGGTTCCCCAGGTGCAGGTCGCCGCTGGGGGAGGGGGCGTAGCGGCCCGCCCCGGGGCCGGGCGTGGCAGCAGGCATGCGCCCCAGTCTAGGGAGGAGGGCCGGCGGGTCATGGCGCGTGGCGTGCCGGTACGCCTCTATATCCGTACCTGCCCGACACACGCCCGTACCCGGCCAGGGCCACCTGGCCGGCGTGACCGGAAGGGCAGGGCGGGCGAAGTGCGAGGGGTGGGGTCGGGTCGGCGGGTCCGGGTCCCGACGCGCTCAGGTGGTCGCCGACGGGTCCAGCAGCAGGAGCACGTCGTCGGCGCGTCCGCCGGGCACGGGGCGGCCCGGCGGGGCCGGGCGGAAACCGAGGCGCGCGGCGAGGGCGAGCGAGGCCGTGTTCCCCCGGTCCGTGATCGCGACGATCTCGAACGGGACCGCGCGGTCATTCTGGACTGTGCCGCCGTCCAGGGCTGTGCCGTCGTGCGTGCCCGTGTCGCTGCCCGCCGCGCGGGGGCCGCGCCGTGCCCCTGCGGGCAGCGCCTCGAGCACCGCGCGCATCGCCTCGGTCGCGACGCCGCGACCGGTCACCTCGGGCGAGAGCCGCCAGTACGCGCTCAGCATGGTCCTGGCTGGGGCGGCGGTCGTGGCGCCGGAGCCGTCGGCGGCGCCAGGAGCGGCGCCGTGGGTCCGGCGTGCGTCCGTCGCCCGGTCCACGTCGCGCGCGAGCGGGACGAGACCCACCACGCCCAGCAGGCCGACCGGAAGGTCGGCGCCCTCCCGTGCCCGTACGGTCAGGTGGCCCGCCCCGTGGCGCTCCCAGCTCTCGCGCCACTGCGCGAGCACCCAGCGCATCTGCGCCGGGTCGGTCAGCGGCTCCGTCGAGTCCTCGACGAAGGCGCGCGGATCCGCATGGAGAGCGAACAGCTCCGCTTCGTCGGCCTCCGTGACCGGCGCGAGCCGCAGACGCTCCGTCCGGATCCTCCCGATCTCGCGACCGCTCGGTCCGCCGACTCCGCACGCACCACTGTGCTCGCCGGCGTCCCCGGACGCGCCGACGGCGCGGCGCTCCTCGTCCGGGGACGGGACCGCCGCGCCGTCGGGCACGTGCGTCACGCGAGTTGTTCGCGCTGGCCGGGGCCTGGGATCAGGCGTCGCCGCGGTGGTTGCCGCGCTTCTCCTCGTCGGCCGTGGCGGCTTCGGGATCCGAGTCCACCTTGACCTCCTTGGGGGTGGTGTCCCCGCCGTGGGAGTCGCCCTTCAGGGCGGAGGCGACGTCGCCGGCGTCGGCCGAGCCGACGGTGTCGGAGACGGTCGAGGAGTCGGACTCGGTGCCCGCCGAGGCGGGGTAGTGCGCGCGGGCGAAGTCCGCGGGGGGCGCCCACGGGTCCTCGACCGGACGGGTCTTCTGCCAGGCGATGTAGCCCGCGGCGGCACCGGCGGCGGCCAGGCCCAGGATGAGCAGCATCTTGCCGGCGCGGCCCTTCTTCTTCTGCGGGGTGGGCTCCACGATCGCGGAGCGGATGTCGCCCTGGCCCTTGTCGAGTTCCTTGCGCGCCGCGTCGACGGCGGCCTTGAGCACCGTGCCGGTGGTCTCGGCGGTCTTGCGGGCGCGGGGGAGGTAGTCGTCCTCGAGGTCGTGGCGGAGCTTGTCCGCGCGCGGACCGAGGTTCTGCGAGAGCTTGTCGCCCTGCTCGCGCAGCTTCTGCTGCGCCTCGGGGACGTACTGGCCGTACAGGTCGGTCGCCTTCGAGCGGGCCTCGCGGGCGCCCTCGGACACCACCGGACCCACCTGGGCTGCGAGCTTCTGCAGCTCCTCGACGGCCTTCTGGGCGTTCTGGCTGGACGCGCCGGCGGCCTCGACGGCCTTCGAGGCCTTCTTCTTGGCCTTCTTCGCCTCGGCCTTGGTTCCAAGCGCCATGGGGTTCCCCTTTCGGTCGAATCCGTCGGGTCGGGCCGACGGTGGTCCCTGGGCCGGGGCAGTCGATGACTGCCACGACCCGTGTGGCACAACCTTAACGCGACCACCCCGCGGCGTTCACAGCGGATGCGCAGTCGCGGAGGATGTGCCAGGCCGCGGCGATGTGGAGGATCGGTCCGGTCCGCGCAGCGTCCGTGCGCACGGCCCGCACGCACGGTCTGTGGGAGGATTGCGCCATGTTCGCAACTCTGCACACCAACCACGGGGACATCCGCATCGAGCTGTTCCCGCACCACGCCCCCAAGACCGTCGAGAACTTCGTGGGCCTCGCCGAGGGCTCCAAGGAGTTCTCCGATCCGGAGACCGGCGAGAAGGTCACCCGTCCGTTCTACGACGGCGTCGTCTTCCACCGCATCATCTCCGGCTTCATGATCCAGGGCGGTGACCCGCTGGGCACCGGCACCGGCGGCCCCGGCTACACCTTCGACGACGAGATCTCCGAGAAGAACTTCAACGAGCCCTACGTCCTCGCCATGGCCAACGCCGGCACCCGCCGCAACGCGCTGACCGGTCGCCCCTCCGGCACCAACGGCTCGCAGTTCTTCATCACCGTGGGCCCCACCCCGCACCTGCAGGGCAAGCACACCGTGTTCGGCGAGGTCGCCGACGAGGACTCCAAGAAGGTCGTCGACGAGATCGCAGCGGTCAAGACCGACATGCGCGACCGTCCCCTCGAGGACGTCGTCATCGAGAAGGTCTCGATCGAGAAGTGATCTGGCGGGCGCCCCGCGCCCACCGGACCACGACCCCGCCGGCGTCGCCGCATGTGCGGCGACGCCGGCGGCGTCGTGCGTCTCAGGAGAAGGTGAGCGTCGCGGTGATCGGGTCCTCGATCTGCTCGAAGTCCTTGTCGATCACCTGGGTGAAGCGGGGCGAGAGGGTGAGCGTGGCGGAGCGCTCGTCCGCGGGGATCGTGAAGGTCGCGATATGGGAGCCGAGACCGCCGAAGATCTGGTTCGTGTCCTGGGCGGGGCGCAGCTCGGTGCCGTCCTCGAGGGTCAGCTTCACCTCGGTCACGTCCCGGACGTTCGAGGAGTCGTCGATCTGCCAGTCCAGGGGCACCATGAGATGGAGCTCGTCCTCCGCCGCCCAGAAGAGGTTGCCGCCATGGTCGAAGGTGTCGATGTACGGAGTGAGGAGCGCGCTATTCACCGTGCCGCGCAGGGTCATGAACTCCTGGGCGAAGCCGTCGGGGACCTTCGTGTCCACGACCCCCGCCTCCGTGACCTCGACGCCGAGCTCCCGCTCGTAGAGGGAGGGGCAGGGCGTGGCGAGGATCGATCCGTCCACGAGGGAGATCTCCGAGACCCCGTCCCGGATCTCGGCGCGCAGCCCCATCGCCTCGGGTGCGGGGCTGCGGTCGACGATCGCGAGCACGATCCCGCTGCGCTCGGCATCTCCCTCCGCGACCTGCGGCACGTGGATGTTCGTCGTGTTCCCCCCGTGGGTGATGTCCAGCGTCGTGGAGTTGTGCGTGAAGACCGCGGGCTGCCACTCGGAGTCGGTGGACTCCCAGGCGGCGAGGAGGAACTGCTTGCGCTCGCCGGGGAGGATCGTCTCCGCCGCGGTGCCCTCCTCGGCGTCGTCGGCCGCAGGGGGCTCCTCGCCGGTGAGGGCGGTGTAGTCGGCGGCGGTGAGGCTGTCCACGAGTCCGCTCGCGGTGACCGTCGCCTTCACTCTGGGGGCGAGCAGGGTCTGGGAGGTCTCGAGACGGGACATGAGCCGGCCCGCGACCGCCTCGTCGGTGACCTCGGTGGGCTGCAGGTCGACGACCGCGCTGGTCGCCGGGTTCGCGGCTTCCGCGGCGCCGTCGGCCGCGCCCTCGTCCGCCTGCCCCGCGGCGGCATCGCCGCCCTTCTCGTCGCCCGTGCCGCCGTCCGTGCCGCCGGGGAGGAGGCCGCAGCCGGTGAGGAGGAGGGTCGGTGCCGCGAACAGCACGCCGCGGCGGGCGAAGGGCGTGGCGGGGCGGCGGGAAGGGCGTCGGGTCGTCATGGCGCACTCTCGTCAGGGTGAGGAACAGGGATGTCCGTCGAGGCTACTCATCGGACACCTGTCCAGAGAGGCCGTGCTCCGCAAGGTGATCAGGGACACGACGGCCCGGCACCGCGGGAGGTGCCTGGCCGAGGCGTGAGCCGTGGGGCGCACCGCGCGGTCAGCCGATCGCGACCCCGAGCGCCGCGCCGATCCCGTAGGTGACCAGGAGCGCGAGCACCCCGCCGATGATCGTGCGCACGGTGGCGGTGCGGGCGTCCGCCTGGCCGAGGCGGGCGCTGACCGCGCCCAGCAGTGCGAGCGCGACCACGACGGCGACGAGCGTCGCGGGCAGGCGCAGCACGGGCGGGCTGGCGAGGATCGCGAGCAGCGGGATGATCCCCCCGAGGGTGAAGGAGAGCAGCGAGGCCAGCGCCGCCGACAGCGGCGAGACGACGGTGCCCTGCTCCACGCCGTGGCGGAAGCGGGTGTGGGCGGTGAGCGCGTCGTGGCGCTCCATCGAGTCGGCGACCTCGCCCACCACGTCGTCCGGGATCCCCGACTCGGTGAGCGCCGCGAGCAGGTGCCGGTGCTCCCCGGCGGGGTCGGCGGCGAGGTCGGCGCGGGTGCGCGCGATGAGGGCGCGGTCGGTGTCGCGCTGGGTGGAGACGGAGACGTACTCGCCCATCGCCATGGACAGCGCGCCTGCGACCAGCGAGGCGAGTCCCGCGATCAGCAGCCAGCGGATGTCGGTGGTGGCGCCGGCGACGCCGACGGCGAGGCCCGCGACCGAGACGATGCCGTCGTTCGCGCCGAGCACTCCGGCGCGCAGCTGGTTGATGCGGTCCGAGCGCGTGGTGCGGTCCTCGGCGTGGTCACGCGAGACGGAGGTGCGCAGGTCCCGATCGGCCGACAGGGTGGGCGCATCGGCGGGTCCGGAGGGCCGCCCGACGGATGGCGCAGGGCGCTCGGCGGACGGCGCACCGCCGTGCGACGCGGCGGGGGTGCCGGGGGAATCGGCGACGGGCGGGCGGCGAGGGGGCATGTCGAGGAGGCTCATGCTCCGAACCTACTCTTTGGACTAAGTCCAATCAAGCAAGGTGAGCCTCGCCTGACCTGCAAGAACGAAGTAAGGGGAGCCTCCCCCGATCGGCGGTCGACAGCGCCTCCGACCCGGTCACCCGCTCCCCGCTCCTTCGCGGAGAGCCGCCGCCCTGCCCTCTCACCGAGACCCCGTGCCGACGCGCCGGCCACCGCCTCGTCGCCCAGGGCCTCGTCGGTCCGCGCCGCGGCGAGGGCCCCGCCTCGGTCGCGCACGCCGCCGTCGCGAGCCAGGGGCACGACCTGTGCGGCGTCCTCTGCTCCCTCGCCCCTCGAGCGCGTCGCGGCCCCCGCACTGGTGTCCCGGCGGCCGGGGGATCCTGCACGCCGAGCGTGCGAGGAGGCGGGCCCCACCTCGGGAGGAGCGGCTGCCACCTGCTCACGGAGCTGATCTCGGCGGGCGACGGCGCGCAAGGGCTCCGGCTCCCTCCAGCCGCCCGTGGTGGAATGAGACCCATGGACATACCCAGCTACGGCTACAGCGCCGCCGACGCCCCACCGCCCCAGGGCCCCGTGGGCAGCGGGCCGCAGGAGCAGCCGGTGTGCCCGCGCCACCCGGATCGCGTCAGCTACGTGCGCTGCAAGCGCTGCGACCGTCCGGCCTGCCCCGACTGCCAGCGCCCCACCGACGTGGGCGTGCTGTGCGTGGACTGCGAGCGGGAGCTGGCACGGGCGCAGGCCTCGACCCGGCCCCGCACCGCGATGGGCGGGCGCATGCGCACCGGCGCCCCGGTCGTCACCTACACGCTGATCGCGCTGTGCGTGCTCGCGTATCTCGGGCAGATGCTCGCTCCGCAGATCGTCGAGCAGCTGGGCATCTTCGCCCCCTTCCGGGCGCTCGCGATGCCGTGGACCTTCCTCACCGCGGGCTTCCTGCACGGCGGGATCATGCACCTGGCGCTGAACATGTACGCGCTGTGGGCGATGGGTCAGTTCCTCGAGCGGTCCCTCGGCCCCGCGCGCTTCGCCGCCGTCTACTTCGTCTCGATGCTCGGCGGGCACACGGCGGTGTACGTCCTGGCCGACCCGATGGGGTACTCCTGGCTGACCGGCACCGTCGGCGCGAGCGGCGGCGTGTTCGGCCTGTTCGCCGCGGCGTTCATCGTCAACCGGCGCATGGGCGGGCAGGTCGCGCAGATCGGGGTGCTGATCGCGCTGAACCTGGTGATCACCTTCGCCATCCCCAACATCTCCTGGCAGGGCCACCTCGGCGGACTCCTGCTCGGCGCGGCACTCACCGCGGGGATGTACGCGCTGCGCCCCAAGGCGGTGGCCGGGCAGGACCGGCAGGCGCTCGCCCGCCGCTCCGCGATCACGCACGGCGCGCTGGTGGTCGCCGCCGTGGTGCTGTGCGCGGTGCTCGTGGCGGTCAAGACGGTGATCCTCCCCGGCCTCTGACCGAGGCTGCGCGCGGCCCGTTCGAGGGCCGACGGCGCACTCCTCCCGCGCGGCGGGGCGGTCCCTCCGGGCCGCCCCGTTCTGCGTCCCCGGGCCGTGCGCGAGAGCCCTGTCACGACACGGACGGAACTACACCGGTGTGGTTTTCCCCAGCTGTGGATCGCGATGTGGATAACTCGTTGCTGCATTGGGGATGACGCGTTCTGGCTGTGGACAACTGCCGATGTGCTGTGGACGGACAGTGGGGACAGCGCAGGTCCATACACTGTGGATGCGGGATGCGCAGACGTTCTCGACCACTGCGCGGAGCCGGTCCAGCGCCGAGGTATGCACGTGGCGTCCGATGCAAAGGTCTCTCGGAAGCTCTGTGACCTGCAGTGATGCACGGGCGGCGGGGGGCGCCGACGAGCTGCGGAGGGGAGCTGCACAGATCGGTCGTCGCGCCGGCGCTATGCCGCGACACGCCCGGGACAACGCTCGTACGTGCAGAACTACAAGGGTGTCATTCCTCCACCGCTGTGGAGAACGTTGTGGATAACTCCCTGTGGAGGGTGGACAGCGAAGATGTGCACACCAGTGCGGACCCTCGTTTCCACCGAGTCACCGCCCTCGTCGGTGGACCGCCGCGGCGCTGTGCACCCCCGTTCGCGGCATCGCGGCATCGCGGCACGGCGGTGGCGGGGCAGGGAGGCGCCAGCTGTCGGGAGCCGCCCGCTCAGCCCCCGCCTTTCAGCGCCCGCCGCTCAGTGCTCGGCGCCGCCGGCGAGGCGCACGTCGGCCTCCGTGGAGAGCGACACCTCGACCATCCGCACCAGCGCCCGTGCGGCGGTGGGCGAGTCGACGACGCTGGCCGAGGGGACGTGGACGAACCCGCCCCGGATCCCCTCGAGCGCCGGGTCGTTCGCCAGCAGGTGCTGCAGCGCGTAGAACACGTCATTGCACACATAGGTCCCGGCGGTCTGCGACACCGCCGCAGGCAGTCCGTCGGCCGCGAGCGAGGCGACCATCGCCTTGACCGGCAGGGTCGAGAAGCGGCCGACGGGCGCGCCCGGCACCACCGGCTCGTCCACCGGGCTCGCGCCCGCGTTGTCGGGGATCCGGGCGTCGCGGATGTTGATCGCGACCCGCTCCGGGGTGATCGCGGTGCGTCCGGCGGCGAGGCCGACGGCCACCACGAGCCGAGGACGCAGTCCCCGCACCGCCTCCTCCAGACGCTCCGAGGCGGTGCCGAACTCGACCGGCAGCTCGACCGCCTCCGCGTCCACGCCGCGCGCGACGAGGGCCGGGACCGCCTCCCGGACGGCCTCCCAGGACTCGTTCGTCGCCGCCCCGTCGAAGGGCGCGAAACCGGAGAGCAGAACGTCGATGGTCATCGGTACAGGGTACGGCGGGCCGCCCGCCGACGGGCTGCGCGCCACGACCATGCTCTCGCCGGCGTCGACCAGCGCTGCGTCCGTCGCGACATCGCCCCCGTCGCCCGCGACTACTCTGGGGCGATGTCCGAGCAGACCAGTCCCGAGCCGTTCCCCGCGCTGTCCGCGCTCTACCCCTCCCTCGGGCTCGTCGTCCGCGCCGGGGACCTGACCCTGCGGCCGCTGGCCGATGAGGACCTGCCCGAGTACGCGGCGCTGATCCGTCGGCCGATCTTCGAGGACCCGGCCTCCCCGCAGGTCTTCCCCTGGTACCGAGCCGAGCCGGAGACACGCGTACGCGAGGCGCTGCGCTTCCAGTGGACGCTGCGCAGCGGGATCTCTCCCGAGGGCTGGACCCTCGCCTTCGGGGTGTGGGCGGGAGGCCGGCTGATCGGTGCGCAGGACGTCTCCGCCCAGCGCTTCGCCGAGCGGCGCACCGTCACCTCCGGCTCCTGGCTCACCCTCGACGCCCACGGGAACGGGTACGGCAGGCTCATGCGCCAGGCGATGCTCGTGCTCGCCTTCGACCACCTCGGCGCGCAGCGGGCCGAGTCCGCCGCCGTGATCGGCAATGCCCCCTCCTACGGGGTCTCCCGCGCCTGCGGCTACATCGACAACGGCACCGAGATCTCCACGATCCCTGGCTCCAGTGAGGAGCAGCAGCGCTTCCTCGTCACGCCCGAGCTGCTGCGTCGGCCCGACGTGCCGGTGGAGGTCGAGGGGCTCACGCCCGCGCTGCGGGAGATGCTCGGCGCCTGAGTCGGCGGCGGGAGAGGGCAGAACGGCCCGATGCGACGTTCCCGCGGGAACGCCTGCGGGACCGATGGGCGGCCGCCGGCCCCGCGCCGGATCAGCAGTAAGCGGTCGTCGCGTCGGTGCGGACCGTCGTCTTCGTCGCCTTCTTGACGCCGCCTGCGAACTTGCACGACTCGAGCAGCGTGCCCTTGGAACTGTACAGGCGCGCGGTATCGCCGGTGTTGTTCCAGATGTAGCTCGCCTTGCCCCAGTACAGGGTGGTGGAGGTGTTCTTCCCGGTGCCCGAGCGGATCGTGACGGTCTTGCCAGGGGCGATCTTGAAGCCCTTGGGGAAGGTGTACTTCTGGGGGCCGTTGTCGCGGATCACGAAGCCGGTGAGGGTCAGCGTGGTCTTCCCGGTGTTCTTGACCTGGATGTACTCCTTCACGTACTCGGAGTTCTTCGAGTAGTCCCGGCCGGGCGGGTCGTAGTACACCTTCACGATGTCCAGCGGCTTCTTCACCGCGGCATCGGCGGGCGGGGCGACCGCGACCGGGACCGCGACCACGAGCGCGGCGATCAGCAGCGCCAGGAATCGGGCGCGCGAGAGCAGGGGCAGGGCATGGGACGACCTCTGGGGAGCAGGGGATCCGCGGGTGGCGGCCGACTCTCGTCGGCTCTCCTCAGGATCGGAACCGGTGTGACAGCAGGAAGATAACCGGCGCCGACCTCCTGCGCCAGCGTTCCCGCACAACTGTCGTGGGAACTGCGCCACATCGGCTGCCGGGCGTGGGGCCCGTGCCGCGCGCTCCCGGTGAGAGGGGGCGATCCCGGCGCGCTACATCGACTCCTGCCACGCCTGGTACAGCGCCGCGAAGCGGCCGCCTGCGGCGACGAGCTCGGCGGGGGAGCCGTCCTCGACGACCTGCCCGTCGTGCACCACCAGCACGCGGTCCGCGATCATCACGGTGGTCAGGCGGTGGGCGATGATCAGCGAGGTGCGGCGGCCCAGCAGCTTGGTCAGGCCCTCCTGCACCATCCGCTCGGAGGGTATGTCCAGCGAGCTGGTGGCCTCGTCGAGGATCAGCACCCGCGGGTCGGCGAGGAAGGCGCGGGCGAAGGAGATCAGCTGCCGCTGACCGGCCGAGACGCGGCCGCCGCGCTTGTTCACGTCGGTGTCGTAGCCGTAGGGGAGCTTCTCGATGAACTCGTCGGCCCCGATCGCGCGGGCCGCCGCCTCGATCTCCTCGCGGGGCGCGCCGGGCCGGCCGAGCGCGATGTTGTCCGCGACGGTGCCGGAGAACAGGTACGCCTCCTGCGTGACCATGACGATGTTGCGGGTGAGGTCCTCCATGGAGATGTCACGGAGGTCCACGCCGTCCAGCTTCACGGCGCCCTCGGTCGCGTCGTAGAAGCGGGCGATGAGCTTCGCGACCGTCGACTTCCCGGCGCCGGTCTGGCCCACCAGCGCCACCGTCTGCCCGGCGGGGATGTGCAGGTCCATCGGCTTGAGCACGAGCGGCCCGTCGTCCGAGTAGCGGAAGGAGACGTCCTCGAAGTCGATCTGCCCGTCCGAGCTGGGCAGCGGCGTCGGGGTCTGCGCCTCCTTCACGTGGGGCTGCACGGCCAGCAGGTTCGCGATCTTCTCGAGCGCCGCGACGGCGGACTGGAAGGCGTTGTAGAAGTTCGCGATCTCGTCGATCGGCTGGAAGAAGCGGCGCGAGTAGAGCACGAGCGCGACCAGCACGCCGACCTGCAGGTCGCCGCTGAGCACCCGGAACCCGCCGACGACCAGCACCGCGGCGATGGTGACGTTCGCGAGCACGCGCAGCGCCGGCTGGTAGATGCCGAACACGTTGATCGAGCGCAACGACGCGTCGCGGTAGTCCTGGGCGAGGCGGTCGAACTCGGCCTGGTCGCGGTCCTCCTTGCGGAACGCCTTCACGGCGCGGATCCCGGCCATCGCCTCGACGAAGTGGACGATCAGCCGTGCCGAGTGGGTGCGGATCGCGCGGTACTCGACGCTCGAGCGCTTCTGGAACCACACCGTCAGTGCCACGCACGGGATCAGCATCAACAGCATGACCAGGCCCGTCACCGGGTCCATGGTCACGATCAGCACGATCGTGAACACCATCGACAGCGACGCGCCGACCATGACGTTCACGCCCGAGTCCAGCAGCTCCCGCAGCGCCTCCATGTCGGAGGTCTGCCGCGAGACGATCCGGCCGGAGGTGTAGGACTCGTGGAACTCGAGGTCCTGCTTCTGGGTGAAGCGGAAGACCTTCCGCCGCAGCGCGAGCAGCATCCGCTGGCCGACGACGACGGACTGGCGCACGTACCCGAAGGTCAGCACGCCCCCGACGATCGCGGCGGCGACGGCGAGGGCCGCCGCCTGGAAGGCCGGCCACGGGTCGCCGTCCAGCAGCGCGGGCAGGCCGTGGTCGATGCCTCGGGCGATGATCGCGGGGCCTGCGACGACGGCGAGCTGCGCGACGACGACCATCACGCCCATCACCACGAACTGGCCCTTGACCGGGGAGATCAGCTCGCCGAGCAGGGAGAGGGAGCGCTTGCGGGAGGCCCTCGCCTCCTCAGGGGTGAGGGCCCCGCCGTCGGCGCCGTCCTGGTCGAGCGGTGCGGTGGCGGTCATCGTCCCTCCTCCTGGATGGCGCGGAGCTCGAGCTCACCGGTGAGCGTCTCGATGTCCTGGTCGCGGCGCCGCTCCTCCTCCTGGTTCGCGATCACCCAGCGGTAGCGGGCCGAACTCGCCATCAGCTCGGTGTGGGCGCCGACGGCGACCACCCGCCCGTCGTCCAGCAGCGCGACCCGGTCGGCCAGCGCCACGGTCGAGGTGCGGTGGGCGACGATCAGGGTGGTGGTGCCGGCGAGCACCTCCCGCAGGCGCGCGGTGACGGTCTCCTCGGTCTTGGTGTCGAGGGCGGAGAGCGGGTCGTCCAGCAGCAGCACGGCGGGCTTCGCCGCGATCGCGCGGGCCAGGGCCAGGCGCTGGCGCTGCCCGCCGGAGAGGCTCATGCCCTCCTCGCCGATGCGGGTGTCGACCCCGTCCGGCAGCTCGTAGGCATAGGTCGCATCCGCCGTGCGCAGCGCGAGGTGCAGCAGCTCCTCCGCCTCCTGCGCGGACAGGGCCGGGTCCGCGCCGAGCAGCACGTTGTCCCGCACCGAGTCGGAGAACAGGGTCGCGTCCTCGAAGGCGACGGCGGTGAGGGTGCGCAGCGTGGTGAGGTCCATGTCGCGGATGTCGACGTCGTCGATCGTGATCGCGCCGGCGGTCGTGTCGTACAGCCGCGGCACCAGCTGCAGCAGGGTCGACTTGCCGCTGCCGGTGACGCCGACCAGCGCCATCGTCTCCCCGGGGCGGACCTCGAGGTCCACCCCGTCCAGCACCTCGCCGACGTGCTCGGGGGCGTCGGCGTAGCGGAAGTGCACGCGGTCCAGGCGCACAGCCCCGATCGCCGCGGCCGGGTCCACCGGTGCCGGGCGCTCGGGCGAGACGATCGTGTTCTCGGTGTCCATCACCTCGTAGTGGCGGTCCAGCGCGGTGCTCGCGTTCACGGCCTGGCCCAGCAGCATGCCGAGCATCCGCACCGGGCCGACCACCAGCGTGGCGGTCGCGAAGTAGGAGGCGAGCTGGCCGGTGGTGATGGACCCGTCGGCGGTCAGGTGCAGTCCCACCAGCAGCGCGACGCCGAGCGCGAGCTCGGGGAGCATGAACATGAATATGTCGAAGCGGGCGATGGCGGTCGCCTTCTTCACCTCGGTGCGGCGCAGCTCCTCGGCCTGCTCGGTGAAGCCCGCCAGCGCCGTCGGCCCCCGACCGAAGGCCTTCAGCACGCGGATGCCCTGCACCGACTGCTCGATGGTGGTGGCGAGGTCGCCGTTCTGGTCCTGCGAGCGGCGGGAGAGGACCGAGAAGGTGCGGTTGAAGCGGTAGGCGATGATCGAGACGGGCACCGCGGCGATGAAGAAGATCAGCGCCAGCAGCGCGCTGGAGCGGATCAGCAGCACCATGCCCACCGCGATCGTCACCGCGTTGGTGACGGCCATGATCATGCCGAACGCGATCCAGCGGCGGATCTGGTTGATGTCGCTCATCATGCGCGAGAGCAGCTGGCCGGAGCCCCAGCCGTCGTGGAAGGTGACGGGCAGGTGCTGGACCTTCTGGTAGAAGCCCACGCGGATCTGTTTCTCGACGGTGGTCGAGGGGGCGACGGCGAAGGTGCGGCGCAGCCAGATCAGGGTGGCCTCGACGATGCCGAGGCCCAGCACGATCGCGCCGCCGGTCCAGATCGTGATGGCGGTGGCGTCGCTGCCGAGCCGGTTGACGATGACCTCGAGGACCTGCGGGATCATCAGCGCCACGAGCGAGGCCGTCATGGCGCTGAGCAGGCCGAGGAAGAGGCGGATTCTGATGGGACGGACCGTCTGCCAGAGGCGGCGCATGGTGCCGAGCATGGGGAGAGAGTTCCTCAGAGGGGAGTGCGCCCCGGCGGTCGGGGACGAGGACTTAGCCTAGTCAACTATCCCGACAGGTGACAGCGCATTCCGGGACCGTCCGCTCCGGCGCGTCGCTCGTCTCGTCTCTCCTGGACGGGGTCCATCCCTCTGAGCCGTCGTGATGGGGCCGGATACCGACAGGTCTGACGGGATCGATTCAGGACGCGCGGGGAGGCTGGCTGCTCCCCGAGGCGTCGCCGACGGGCGCGTGGTGACGCGACGTGGCGATATCGCCACGACGTGCCGTGGAGCGCCCGTCCGGGCCCGGGCGGGCGGGAGGGGATGCCGGCAGGGCAGGCGTCCGGCGACGCCCGGCCGACGGCTCAGGCGTCCGGCCTACGGGGCAGGCGTCCGGCGCCGCCCGGCCGACGGGTCAGGCGTCGGCGTCGGCGGGCAGCCACTCGCCGTAGGCGGCGTCGGACAGCAGCGCCGCGGCGCCGGCCGAGGCGGCGGTCACCGTGAGGACCGCGGGCCAGGCCCCGATCTTCTTCGCCAGCGGGTGGGAGAGTCCGAAGCCGAGCACGTAGGTCGCGCCGAGCACGGCGGTGGTCGCGGGCCCGCGCCGGGCGAGCCAGGTGCGGCCCGCGTAGATCCCGGCTGCGGCGAGGACCACGCCGCCGAGCGGGCGGATGCCGGTCTCCCGCGCGGTCAGCCAGCCGCCGATCAGCCCGGCGGCGACGACGGGGGCGGTGTTCACGGACTCGGCGGGCTTGATCGCGGTGCTCATGCCTCGAGCCTACGTCGTGAGTCCCGGCGGCGGCTGAGACGTCGGATCGTCCCTCAGCGAACTACCGCGATGCCGTGGGCGGGGACCGTCCCCTCGGCGGAGGGGCCGACGGCGTCGAGCATGTCCGCGCCGCTGACCGCCTCGAGCACCTCGCCCGGGGCGGGCAGGGCCTCGTCGCCGAGGTTCAGCACCAGGGTGAGCGGGGAGGGGCGCTCGCCGGCCGCACCGTCGGCCGCTGGACCGGTCCCGCCCTCGACGGCGTCGGCCGTCGGGGTCAGCACGATCTGCGCCCAGGTGTTCGTCAGCGTCGACTCGTCCACGGCGACCGAGGCGGTGGTGAGCCAGCGCTCGCGTCGGCGCAGGGA
Source organism: Brachybacterium sp. HMSC06H03 (assembly GCF_001807385.1). Classification (NCBI taxonomy): domain Bacteria; kingdom Bacillati; phylum Actinomycetota; class Actinomycetes; order Micrococcales; family Dermabacteraceae; genus Brachybacterium; species Brachybacterium sp. HMSC06H03. The sequence goes on from NZ_KV788642.1 coordinate 18,446, forward strand.
GAGCAGGCGCTGGTGGACCTCGAGGATCCGCCCGGCCGCCGCCGGGGCGAGCAGCTGCAGGGAGCGCGGCGACTCGTCGCCCGCGTCGGCGGCCTCGTGCGCGGCGACGACCTCGTCGGGCGAGCCGGGGAACCAGGGCCGGATCGCATCGTCTCCGCCCTCGCGCTCCTCCTTCATCGCGGCGGCGCCGAACTCGTCCCCGGCGTAGACGGCGGGGATGCCGGGCAGCAGGGCGAGCAGCGCGGTCGCGGCGGCGAGGTCGCGGCCGTCCTCCAGCTGGGAGGCGATGCGGGTGGTGTCGTGGTTGCCCACGAAGGTCAGCGGCAGAGCGCCCGCGCCGGACTCCCGGAACTGGTCGAGGAAGCCCTGGTGGCGGCCGAGCGCATGCGCGAGCTCGAAGAGATTCCCGTCGCGCAGCGAGGACCAGATCGCCTTCCACAGCTCGTACTGGGTGATCGAGTCCGCGCCGGAGGCGGCGGCGAAGGCCGGGTACTCGCCGTGGATCACCTCGCCGAGGATCCACGCCTCGGGATGCGCGGCTCGGACCCGCTCGAGGATCGGCGCCCACGCCTCGGCGCCCGCGGCGTACATCGCGTCCAGCCGCCAGCCGTCGGCCCCGCGCTCGAGCCAGCGGCTCATGATCTCCACGATCCGGTCCTGGATGACGGGATCGGAGAGATCCACCTCGACCAGGTCGTCGTTGCCTTCGAAGCCGTAGGGGCTCGTGCCCGCCCAGCGGATCCGGTCGCCCTCCTCGGTGCCGGGGCCGGCGGCGATCGCGCGGCGCGCGGTGGGGTGGAGGTGGGAGATGTGGTTGAAGACCCCGTCGAGCACGAGGCGGATCCCGCGCTCGCGACAACCCGCGACCAGCGCGTCGAAGTCCTCCTCGTCGCCGAGTCGCGGGTCGATCCGGCGATGCTCGAGGGTGTCGTAGCCGTGGGAGACCGAGTCGAAGATCGGGTTCAGCAGCAGCACGTTCGCGCCGAGGGAGACGAGGTGGTCGAGCCAGCCGGTGAGGCGGCGCAGGCGGTGCACGACGTTCTCGCCGTCGGCCCCGCCGTAGGTCTCGCCGGTGAGGTCCTCGCGGTGGCGGGGCGCGCCGCAGAAGCCCAGCGGGTACACCTGCCAGCAGATCGCGTCTCGGGCCCAGGCGGGGGCGGCGTGCGGTGCGGGCGCGGCGGGGGCGGTCTCGGTCATGGCGCCATCGTAGGCGGGACCTCGCGCGCCACGCCGTGGGCCGTCAGCGCGCCCCGCGCTCGCCGGCCAGGGCGATGGCGCGGCTGTAGAGCGCGCCTCCCTCGGGATCGGGATGGACGCGATCGGGGCCGAGCCCTTCGGGGGCGCCGCCGATGGCCCCGTGCCAGTCCGCGACCTCGGTACGAGGGTCCTGCTCCGCGAAGTCGGCGATCTCGGCATTGACCGCGGACTCCCAGGATCTGTCCGCGTAGGCGTTGACCAGGATCAGGGTGCGGTCGGGTCCGATCGCCTCGCGCATCTCCTGGAGGGTGCCGGGGGCGTACTCGCCGTTGGTGCCCAGCCCCACGACCACGACGGGACGCAGCCGGCCTCGCTCGGCCAGCTCCCGGAGGAGGACCGGTCCCTGCTGGGGCAGTCGCGAGACCTCGGCATCGATGGTGATGCCGGGGAACTCGTCGACGAGCGCGGGCGCCGAGGCCAGCATGACCGAGTCCCCGACGGCGACCATGTCCTCTCCGCGCAGCGCCGGGCCGTCCGCGGCATCGGCCGGGCCCTCGGTCGACCCGTTCGCCGGGCCGTCGGTCGACCTGTTCGCCGGGTCGTCGGTCGCGGCGTCCTCGCGGGAGGCGGAGGGGTCGCCCTCGGGCACCGGCGTCCCGTCCTGAGCGTCGGCCCCGCCGGTGGGCTCGTCGACCTGCGGATCCGGGGACCCCGCGGCCGGGCCCGTCTCCTCCGTCGCCCCGCCTTGCGCGTCTGCGGCGCCCCCGCCCTGCACAGCGGCGGAGCCGGCCGCGATCTGACGCTCGGCCGCGGTCTCCTGCGGGGAGAGGATCGCCGCGCCGACGGTCGCCAGGACCAGAGGCAGCGCGACCACGGCGACCCGCAGCCGGCGCCTGCGGGGAGCGGGGGAGTGCGTCCCCGCCCACCACCCCTGGAATCCGAGACGGAGGATGGGCGACTCCACGAACCGCCACGAGAGGTTGGCGGCGAGCAGGGACAGCAGGATCGCGAGCGCTGGGGCGCACCAGGCGGGCAGGCTCCCGGGGACGGCGTCGCGGAGGATCACCAGCAGCGGCCAGTGCCACAGGTAAAGGGCGTAGGAGCGCGTCCCGACGGCGACCATCGGGCGGGACGCGAGCAGCGAGGCGACGGGGCTCCTCCCGCGGGCGCCGAGGAGGACCAGCATCGTCAGAGCGACCGCGAGCGGCGACGCCGCCGTGAACGCGGAGGCCTCGGGAATGCGCAGGGCCGTGATCAGGATGCCCACGATCCCCACCGTGAGCAGGGCGGACAGGACCGTCGTGCGCAGCGGTGACGCCGCCGCGGGCGCGCCGCGGAGGTGCCGGGCCTCGAGGTGCCGGGCCGACGTGCGAGGATCCCGCGCCGCGCTGCGGACGCTCTCGATCGCCTCCGAGGCGGGTGCATGCAGCCAGAGGGCGAGCGCCGCGCCCGCGAGCAGGCCGAAGCCGTGGGTGTCGGTCCCCATGTAGGCGCGCGAGGTGCCCTGGGTCGCCGCAGCGATCTCGCCCCAGAGGAGCGAGGCGAGCGCGAGCACGATCGTCACGGTGCCCGCCCGGCGCACGGCCCGGCCCTGCAGGGACCGCGCGCGGGGCGAGACCGCCCACAGGACCACCAGCACCGCCACGGGCCACAGCAGATAGAACTGCTCCTCCACGGCCAGGGACCAGAGGTTCTGCAGGACCGGCGGCGAGGACCCCAGGAAGTAGTCCTCGCCGCCGGAGATCTGGGACCAGTTGCTCACGAAGAGCAGACCGCCGAGAAGCTGCCGCGGGAGGTCGACGGCGGCGTCGCCCCCGGTGACCAGGAGCATCGCCCCCACCGTCATCAGCATCAGCGCCAGTGCGGGCAGGATGCGGCGGGCCCGTCGCCTCCAGAAGCGGCCCAGGTGCACGCTGCCGCGCTCGCGCTCGCGCATCAGCCCTCGGGTGATCAGGTAGCCGCTGAGCACGAAGAACACATCGACGCCGATCAGCCCGGAGGGCACGGCGCCGGGGGCCGCGTGGTAGGCGACGACGAGGCCGACGGCGATCGCGCGCAGCCCGTCCAGGGCCGGCATGCGCGCGTCCGAGCGCTCCCCGGTGGGCGCGGGCCGGCGCGCGGCCGACGGGACCGGGGAGCGGGTGCTGGAGAGCGCGGGGTCGGAGAGCACGGCGTGGAGGCTAGGATCCACAGGTCACGGTTCCCTCACAGCACGGAGGAGTTCCCGCATCGGCCGGGCCTCCACGGCGGGGACGCACGGGAACCGGTGAGAGAAACTTGTGAGGACACTCGGGGAGGCTCCAGGATATGGATTCCACGCGCAGCGTCCCGTCCCGTCGGACCCGTCTCCGCGCCGGTCGCCTCCTGCTGCCGATCGGCGCCCTGGTCCTGACCCTCCTCGCCGCGGTGAGCGTGCTGGTCCCGTGGCCGGTGCTGGGATCGGGCTTCGAGCTCGCCGAGACGACGGCCGACGAGGCGACGTTCCTCCTGGACTGCGACTCCTCGGCGGCCCGCGAGCCCTCCAGCCTCGTGCTCACCTGCGCGGACGCGGGCGCGGGGCTGGACGCGCTGCGCTGGACCTCCTGGGGCGAGGAGGAGGCCGGTGCGCACGGCATCATCCGCCTGAACGTCTGCGAGCCCTCGTGCGCGGAGGGCTCCACGCAGGAGTACCGCGTGCGGGTGGTCGCCTCGGACCGTCTGACCTCCGGGATCGTCAGCACGTACCGCACCCTCACGGTGACCTATCTCGACGACGCTCCTTCCTGGGCCCCCTCCGGCACCGAGCACTACGACGTCACACGCACGCAGGGGCGCCCATGAGCATCTCCGTGCTCGTCGTGGAGGACGACGACGACGTCCGCGAGACCACGAAGCTGGTCCTTCAGCGCCAGGGCTTCACGGTCGCCACCGCGGCCGACGGCGCCGAGGGCTACGAGCTCGCCCTCCGGCTGCGGCCGGACGTGGCCGTGGTGGACATCGGCATGTCTCGCGTGGACGGCCTCACGCTCACCCGCACGCTGGCCGAGGCGGGCGCCTGCCCGGTGCTGCTGCTGACCGCGCGAGATCTGCCTGAGGACCAGGTGATGGGATTCGAGGCCGGGGCGTTCGACTTCGTGACCAAGCCCTTCGACTCGCGGGTGCTCGCGGCCCGGCTGCGCTCCCTGGTCCGGCGCACCGCGCCGCCGGCCGGTCCGGAGCGCCTCGGGCCGCTGGAGATCGACCGCGACGCCCACCGGGTGACGCGGCAGGGGGAGACCCTGACCCTGTCCCCCACGGAGTACGACCTGCTCCTGCTGTTCATGGACAACCGGGGCATCGTCCTCAGCCGCGCGACGATCCTGCGCGAGGTGTGGGGCGACTCGGCCTGGTCCGACGAGCACATCGTGGACGTGAACATCCAGCGACTGCGCCGACGGGTGGGGCCCGGCGTGATCACGACGGTGCGCGGCGCCGGCTACCGGGCGGACGCCGCATGAAGGGCATCCCCTGGTACGCCTCGCTGCGGTTCCGCTTCGCCGCGGTGCTGGCCGTGACCTCCTTCGCGATCGCCGCGCTGCTGGGCGCGTGGATCGCCCATGTCGCCCTGGGCGACGCCCGCGACCAGATGCGCGAGCAGGCGGCGGCGACGCTGCGCGCGGGCACCGCCACCTACGAGACCACCCGGACCGTCGCGCCGACGGTGCAGATCGGCGAGAAGGGGCTCCCCAGCGGTCTCGCGCAGCGTGCCCGGGAGCACGACGACATCGTCACCTCCGCCGATGAGCGCGAGACCTGGGCCGCCGTGCAGGCCCAGGACGGCACGACCCTCTCGGTGCGGCTGCCCAGCGCGCCCGTCGTGGAGCGGTGGGAGGAGCTCGCGCGGACCATCCTGGCGCTCTCCCTCGCCGTGGCGGCCGCCGCGAGCGGCATCGGCTGGTTCGTCTCCGGCGGCCTGACCCGCAGACTGCGACGCGCCGCGGAGATCACCCTCGAAGGGGGCGATGTGCAGGGGCACGACGCCGCACTCGCCCGGCTCCGCGCCGATGCCGACGGCGCACCGCGCCGGGACGCGCCGCGCCGGACCCCGTCCGGCGAGCAGGACGAGGTCGGCGTGCTCACCGGGGTCATCGAGGACACGACGCGCCGACTGCTGCTGAAGATCCAGCAGGAGCGCGCCCTGACCGCGGACGCCGCCCACGAGCTGCGGACCCCGCTCACCGCGCTGACCAGCGCTGTGGAGCTCCTCGACGACAGTGCCGAGGCGGAGAGGGTGCGGACCCTGCTCGGACGCATGCGACGACTGGTCGACGACATGCTGTCCCTGGCCCGGGAGGACGCTGCCGACCAGGCCGACCGCGACGTGGTGCGCACTGAGGACCTCGCCCGGGAGGCCGCGGGCTCCGGCCCCGGGGAGGTCGAGGTGCAGGTGGAGACTCCCGGCCGGGTGCGATGCGACGAGCAGCTGGTCGTCTCGGTGCTCGAGTCGCTGGTGCTGAACGCGGTCCGGCACGGCGCCCCGCCGATCACGATCGAGGTCGACGGCGAGGAGATCCGGGTGCGCGACCGCGGTCCGGGGTTCCCGGACGAGATCCTCACCGACGGGCCCCGACGGTTCCACTCGATCGGGCCGACCGGCGGCTCCGGCCTCGGACTGGTGATCGCCCAGCGCCGTCTCGAGCGGACCGGGGGGACGCTCGCCTTCGGCGGGGGAGGCGAGGCCCGCAGCGGCGAGGACCGGAGCGGCGAGGACGGGCCGCAGGGGGCCGTGGTCACCGTCCGCCTCGAGCCCGCGAGCTGAGGTCCGCGCCGCAGAGCGCCGGACGTGCCCCTCCTGCGGCGCGCCGCCGCTCCTCGGGTCGCACCACCTCGCCCGCCGTCCCCTCCTGCATGGGAGACTCTGGAGTCGCAGCCGGTCGGGGGGCGATCGGCGACGCACGAAGGGGTTCCCATGACCGGATGGACGAGACGACGCGCGCTCGCGGCGGCAGGCGCGGCGGCGATGCTGCCGGTTCTCGCCGCCTGCACCGGAGGGGAGGACGAGGCGGGCGCGGAGGGAGCCTCCGACCAGGGCGGTGAGCAGGCCGAGCCCGCCCCGGACCCGGAGGAGGTCGTCGAGACCCGCGCCCTGGCCTCCGGCTACGGAGAGGTCGAGCTGGCCCTCCACCCGCTGGTCCGCTCCGGCGAGCACTGCGTGCTCACCGTCGACGTGACCGCCCTGTCCGTGCCCGAGGGGGAGAGCGGCGTGACCCCGAGCCGCTTCGCGGCCGACGTCAGCCTCCACCGCTCCTCCGCGACCGCCGAGCCCTGGGGCGCTCTGCGCCTGGTCGACGCCGGCGGGGCGGCGATCCGCCTGGTCGCGACCACGGCCGACGGTCGGGTCGTGGCCCGTGCCTCCGCCGACCCCGAGGAGATCACCGTCGAGACGCTGCGGCTGCAGCTGGTGTACGCCGCGCCGGAAGACGGGGTGGAGACGATCGGTCTGCTCCTGCCGGGCTGGTTCGTCGAGGCGCTGCCCGTGATCGAGGCGGAGGTGCCCGAGCTCGGCGGGGAGCCGGAGCGGGACGTCCCTCTGGACGAGCTGCTCGGTCATGTCGAGCAGGCTCCGGTGATCCCGCTCGAGGGCTATGCGAGACGGCTCGAGGGCTCGGTGCAGACGATCGAGTCGAGCGAGGAGCTCGAGATCCGCCTGGCCGGTGACGTGCTCTTCGACAGCAGCTCCTACGAGATCGACGGCCGCGCCGACCGGGTACTCGACGCCGCGGCGGCGAGCATCGGCGCCTACGAGGGCGGGGTGGTGACGGTCATCGGCCACACCGATGACGTCGGCGGCGACGCCGACAACCAGACCCTCTCCGAGCAGCGGGCCGCGGCGGTGGCGGAGGCGCTCTCCTCCCGCCTCGACACCTCCGTGTACGAGCTGCGGCCCGAGGGGCGCGGCGAGTCCGAGCCGCTGGTCCCGAACGACTCCGCCGGGAACAGACAGCTCAACCGCCGGGTCACCCTCACGCTCACCGCGCAGAAGACCACCGAGATCGAGGTCGAGACCGACGGGCAGACCCTGGACTTCGACCCGGGCCCGCTCGGCCAGGGCGTCGAAGCACCCGGCCCCGAGGGTTTCGACCGCGCCGTCGACCCGGAGCACGAGTACCGCTTCTCCTCCCCGTCGGCCCGACGTGTGGACGGCCTGCTGGAGGTCACCGTGCTCGCCGAGCGCATCGGCGGCGAGGGGGCCGGCGGCTACAACAAGACCGTGAACGTCGCCGCCGGCGGCGTGTTCAGCTACCGGGGGCTGTCCACGGGCCACTCGGCCAAGCACGTGGGCTTCGCGCCGCGCCTGCTGGTCGGTGCGACGGCCACCTACCCGCTGGACTACCTGCTCGGGGAGTCGACGACGGAGGGGAGCCTCGAATGGCGCATCGTCTCGGACCCCTCGGGGCGGGACGGCGCCGCCGTCGGCGACACCCTGCGCTTCGTCGCGCTGTACCGGGACATCCCGGGCGCCGAGACGCTCGACATCGAGCAGCCCTACGTGCTGGGGGCGGTCCCGTTCCGCTTCACCGACATCCCGATCGAGGAGTGAGCACAGGGCCGGGCCGGGCGGAGCGGGGTGGGATGCTGAGGACCGTCGGCCCCGCGTCGCTGCTCGCGGCGCCGCTGCCGGCACCCGCCCGTCCCGCTCACCGAGGAGAGACATGATCCGTCTGCGCACCGACTTCTTCGCCGAGTCCCTCGGGATGGGCACCTCGATGGTGGTGCTGATGCCGCAGGCCGCCTCCGGGATCGGGATGGAGGGTTCCGACGCACCGGGCGCAGGCCCGTCGGCCGACGGAACGGCCGACGGCGGTGCGGACGCCGGCGGCGCAGGCGCGGCCGACGGGCCCGCCGTGCCCGTGCTCTATCTCCTGCACGGCCTCAGCGACGACTGCACCATCTGGGAGCGCCGCACCTCGATCGAGCGCTACGCGACCGAGAAGGGGATCGCCGTGGTGATGCCCGAGGTGCGCCGCTCCTTCTACACCGACGAGGCGGTGGGGGAGGCGTACTGGACCTTTGTCGCCGAGGAGCTGCCGCGGATCGTCGCGCGCACCTTCCGCGTCTCGACCGCGCGGGAGGACACCTTCGTCGCGGGCCTGTCGATGGGCGGCTTCGGCGCGCTCAAGCTCGCGCTGAACCATCCGGAGCGCTTCGCGGCCGCGGCGAGCCTGTCCGGAGCGGTCGACCTCACCTCGATGGACCTCGACTGGACCGGCACCCTCGCCCAGCGCGTCTGGGGCGGCCGAGAGATCGCCGGCACCGCCGATGACCTGCTCGGACTGCTCGGCAAACGCGATCCCGCCGAGCTGCCGGCCCTGTTCCTCGACTGCGGCACCGAGGACCAGCTGATCGACCAGAACCGCCGCTTCCTCGCCGCGGCCGAGCAGGCCGAGGTCGAGGTCGCCTCGCGCCTGCGTCCCGGCGCCCACACCTGGGAGTTCTGGGACGAGGGCATCCAGGACGTGCTGGACTGGCTGCCGATCCGGGGCTGAGGCAGGGCGTCGGCCGGTCCGCAGATCGGTGCCTGGCGCGCCCAGGGCTCCGCTCGGGACGAGGCGCGGTCAGCCGGCGATCAGCGCCACGACCACCAGCGCCAACCAGAACAGCACCTCGATGACCGCGGAGCTGCGCGGCGGCGGGTCCAGGAGCTTGGCCTCGCGGGGGCTCGGCTCCGACGGCGGGGTGCCGACGAGCAGGCGCCTGGCGGAGAAGGCGATGCCGAGCAGGATCGCGAGCGTGAACGCCCAGCTGACCCACCACAGCGCGTCCGGGAGGAGCCCCGCCAGGCCGATCACGCCCATCAGCGAGGCGGCGCCGACGGCTTGCAGCGCGAGGCGCACCGGGTGCTGGTAACGGGTCCAGATCTGCACGATCGTCACCACCAGCGCGACGACGAGATACGCCCCCATCAGCAGCGGCAGCAGCGCGAGCACCGTGTTCACAGCGCCACCTCCCCGGTGAGCACGCCCACGGCGAGCTCGTCGAGGGAGCGGGCAGTGTCCGAGAGCAGCGCGAGGCCCCGCCCGCTCGAGGGGTCCCAGCCGACGAACGAGGCGTAGCCGCCGGTCATGCCGTTGTGCCAGGTGATCGGCTGACCGCTGCCGAAGTCCTCGAGGAACCAGTTCATCGCCGTGGAGCTCTCCGCGCTCTCCTCGAACAGCACCTCCGTCGCGGCCGCCGCGCCCGGGGCGGAGCCGTCGATCATGGCGGTGAGATAGCGGGTCATGTCCGCCGGGGTGGAGCGGATGCCGCCGGCAGGGGCGGAGCCGTGCATGGTCCACATGCCCTGGCGCAGGCCGCTCGTGCCGTGCCCGCGTCGAGCCGACTCCCGCAGGTTCTCGGCGGTGATGGGTGCGTACGTGCTGGTCATGCCGAGCGGCTCGAGGATCCTCTCGGTGAGCAGTGTGGCGTAGTCGGTGCTCGCGGCGGTCGCGAGCAGCTGTCCCTCAAGTGCGACGGCGAGGTTCGAGTAGGCGTGCTGGCCGCGGCCCGACGGCGTTTCGTCGAGGGCGTCGGCGATGACCTGCTTCCCGTCTCGGCCTCGGTAGGGGTCCTTCCGCAGCAGTCCGGCGAGGATGCTCCCGCCGCCGGCGGCGGCCGAGGCGAGGCGCGGCAGGCCCGAGCTGTGGGTGGCGAGCTCGGCGAGGGTGACGTCCGCGATGGCGCTGCCCCCCGCGTCCGTGCCGAGCACCTCGGCGACGGTGGTCTCCGTAACGAGCTCCCCGCGCTCGACCGCGACGGCCAGCAGCGCACCGGTGAAGGTCTTGGAGACCGAGCCGATCTCGAACTCGGAGCCCTCCAGCGCGGCGCCGTCGCCGGTGCCGAAGCCGGCCAGGCGCGCCTGCCCGCCCTCGACCAGGACCGCGGCGACCCGTCGGTGTCCGCGCAGGTGAGGGGCGAGAGCGCTGGCGAGCTGCTCGTCGCCGGCCGGCTCGCCGAGGGAGGCGGGACGCGGCGCGGTCAGCGCCGTCAGGCCGACGACGGCT
>NZ_KV788643.1:0-7705 GCF_001807385.1 Brachybacterium sp. HMSC06H03
GGCCGCGTCCGCCGCCGCGGCGCGCGCCTGCTCCCGGCCGCGTCCGGTCAGCCCCACGGTCTCGAGCGCCCGCGGACCGGGGACGGACACGATCCGCCCCTCGACGTTCGCGGTCGACTCCCCGTGCCGCAGCACGAGGACGGGATGCGCGGCCTGCATCGTCGCTCCCCCGCTCAGGAGGGGACGACCTTGCCGGGGTTGAGGTTCCGGCCCGGGTCGGTGTCGGCGAAGAGCCCCTGCACCATGCGAGTGCCGACCTCGCCGATGTCCTCGGTGATCCAGGGCTGGTGCTCGGTGCCCACCGCGTGATGGTGGGAGACCGTCGAGCCGAGGTCCACGAAGGTCTGCTGCACGGCGCTCTTGGCGGCGTAGTACTGCTCGAGCGCCTGCTCGTCGGTCGAGTAGGGGAAGGCGAAGGTGAAGTAGAGGCACGCCCCGGCGTGGTAGCTGTGCGACATGTGGCAGAACATGAAGCCGGGCAGGCCCTGCTCCTCCTGCACCGCGTAGAAGGCCTCGAACGCCCGGGCATGGACCTCGTTGATCTTCGACCAGGTCGCACCGGTGTCGCAGACGTCGCCGAAGACCTGGTAGTTCATCAGGAAGTCGCGCAGGTAGGGGGTGTCGAACTTCTTCTGGTCGTAGATCGCGCCGGGGCCCGCGCCGAGCGTGATGCCGCCGGCGTTCTTCACGATCTTCTTCACGATCGACTTCTGCTGCTCGACGGACTCCTTCGAGCCCTCGAAGCAGACGTAGGAGATCGACATCTCGTTCGTCGTGTCCCAGCCCTTGGAGCGCAGGTACGAGAACAGCCCGTCCTGCACCTTCGCGGCGACCTTCCCCTTGGTGGAGGTGGGCGCCTTGACCATGGCGAGGCTGAACTCGGTCTCCGGCCCGTCGGAGAGACGGGTGAAGGTCGGGGAGACGTCGGTGGAGCGGGCGATCGCGTGCATGCCGCGGATGCCGTGCTCCCAGTCGGGGTACATGTAGGCGATCACCTGACGGACCGGGGCGACGCGGTGCACCTGCACCGTGACCTCGGTGATCACGCCGAGGCGTCCCTCGCTGCCCAGGATCATCTCGTGCACGCTCGGCCCGGAGTCGCGGCCCGGGATCGGCTTGGTGACGGCCGTGCCTGCGGGATGGACCATCCGCAGGCCGCGGACGATGTCCTCGATGTCGCCGTACTTGTCCGACTGCATGCCGGAGGAGCGCGTCGCGGCCCAGCCGCCGACGGTCGAGTAGGTGAAGGAGTCGGGGAAGTGGCCGACGGTCCAGCCCAGCGCGTTCAGCTGCTCCTCGAGGTCCGGGCCGTACGCGCCCGCCTCCACCCGGGCGAGGCCCGCGGTGTCGTCGATCTCGAGGACCTCGCGCATGCGGCCGAGGTTCATGGTGAGGATCGGGCGCTGCTCGTCCACATCGGGGGTGACGGAGCCGGAGATGGAGGAGCCGCCGCCGTAGGGGATCAGCACCATGTCGTGCTCGAGCACGAGACGCAGGACCGCGGTGACCTCGTCCTCGGAGGCGGGGTACACGATCGCGTCGACCAGGCGCTCGAAGCGGCCGCCCCGGACGCGGAACAGGTCCGGCAGGGAGCGGCCGAAGGAGTGGACGACCCGGTACTCGTCGTCGTCCAGCACGTTGTCGGCGCCGACGACGGCGACCAGCGCCTCGCGCGCCGGAGCGGGCAGCCGGCTCTCCGGCACCTCGAAGTCGGACAGCTGCGGCTCGACCGGCTGCTTCGAGTCGAGGTCGACGCCGATCTTGTTCCGCGCGAGCGGGGCGAAGGCGGGCTTGTTGTCATAGCGGAACGTGATGTCGTCCAGACCCCACCCCCACCACTTGTGCCGCCTGACCTCGCGTGCGCTCGGCCGATCGCTCATGCGTCCTCCTCCTCGTCCCGGACAGCACTGCCCAGGACCTCGTCGTGGTGCCCGTCGTACAGGTCCTTCACGCTGTCACGGATGCGCGCGATGAAGTCGCTCGCGGACTCCTCCACCCCGCCCAGCAGCGGCTCGCCGAAGACGACCCGCACGGGCGGGCGCCCCGGCACGGGCCAGCTGCGCCCCTTGGGCATCGCCTCGTAGCCGCCGATGATCGCGGCGGGCACGACGGGGACGCCGACGCCGAGGGCGAGGGCGGCCGCGCCGGGCTTGAACTCGGCCATGGCACCGGTCTGCTGGCGGCCGCCCTCGGGGAACACGAGGATCGGCACGCCGCTGCGCAGCAGCCTCTTCGAGGTGCCGGCGTGCTTGCGGGAGCCGCCGCGGTCGATGGGGAAGGCGTTCATCATCAGGCGCACGAAGAGCCGCCGGTGCCAGTGGTCGAACCAGTAGTCGGCGGCGACGCCCGTGGAGAGGAACCGGCCCTGGGTCCAGGGCAGGCTCATCGCGAGCAGCGGGCCATCGACGTGGCTGGTGTGGTTGGCGACCAGCACGAACGGGCCGCGGATGCTCTTCACGCGGCGGTGCACCTGCACCTGCGGGCTCACGGCGGAGTTCACCACGCCCCGGAACAGCACCCGCTGGAGCACGAAGCGCATCCCGGCGCGCCAGGTGGAGCGGTACTTGGCCAGCTCGCCCGTCGGCTTCTCCCAGCCTTCCCCGCGCGAGCGGGCGGAGAGCGAGTCCAGCAGCCGACGGGAGCGGTCCTTGAGGTCGTCGGCGGCCTTCGCGGTGGCGTCCGCGGCGCGGCTCGAGGCCTCGGAGAACCGTGCCGCGGCCTCGGCCCGTCGCGAGCTCTTCTGCTCCTCGGGCTCCTTCTCGCTGTCCTCGTCGGTCACGCGATCACTTCTCCCGGTTGCGGCGATGGCTGAGCAGCGCGCTGAGTCGCGCGACGAGGCCGCGGGGGGTGGTGCGCAGCACGGCGGAGATCAGCTTCCAGCGCTTCGAGGGGACCGAGACGGGGCGCCCGCGGGCCACATCGCGCAGGCAGTCCTCGACCAGACGGTCCGCGTCCAGCCACAGCACGCCCGGGATCGAGGAGCCCTTGATCCCGGCGCGGGAGTGGAACTCGGTGCGGACCCACCCCGGCATCAGGGCGGTGACCTGTACGCCGGTGCCCGCCAGCTGCACGCCGAGGGACTCGGAGTAGTTGCCCACCCACGCCTTGATCGCGGAGTAGTTGTTCTGGGGGACCAGCGCGGAGACGGAGCCGACGTTGATGATCCAGCCGCGCCCGCGGCGTCGCATCCCCCGACCCGCCGCCCCGCCGAGCTTGAGGACGGCACGGATCATGACCTCGAAGCCGAGGTCGTGGGGGGTGAGGTCTTCGTCGAGCAGGCCTGCGCGGACGGAGAAGCCGGCGTTGTTCACGAGCACGTCGACGGGGTCGGTGTCGGACTCGAGGCGATCGGCGACCCGCTGCTGAGCGTGGCGGTCGGCGAGATCCGCGACGATCGTCTCGACGTCGACGCCGTGCTCGCGACGGAGCTGCGCGGCCGACTCCTCGAGGCGATCGGGATCCCGCGCGACCAGCACGAGGGCGCTCCCCCGGCCGGCGAACGCTCTGGCGAAGGCCGCCCCGATGCCTGCGGTGCCGCCGGTGATCAGGGCCCTATGCATGGCGGCTACGATACACTAGACCAGCCCTGACCAGCACGGAGAAGCCACCGGGCAACCACCGGGCAGTAGACACCGCGGGCGCGTCGCGCGCGCGGGCCCGCCCAGGCCCTGCCGCTGACCTCCCGGGTCAGTCCGGCACCTCCGCCCCCGTCCCAGAGGATCCCATGTCGCACACCTCCCCCGCCGCCGCCCCGTCCACCCCCGGGGGCACCGGGGGTCGACGGATCCTGCTCACGGGCGTCACCGGCTTCCTCGGCCAGGCCGTCCTGCGCTCGCTGCTGGAGACCACCGAGGACGTCCACGTCACCGCCGTCGTGCGACCCAAGGGCTCCGTGACGGCCCGCAGGCGCCTCGAGCAGCTGCTGCGCAAGCCCGTCTTCGCCTCCTGGGGCGAGCTGCTGGAGAAGGAGGGCGCGCTCGGCGGCGCGGCCGACGGGAAGGCGCGCCTGAAGGAGATCTTCGACGCGCGCGTCGGCGTGCTCGAGGGCGACCTCACCGACATGCCCGCGATCACCGAGCCCGTCGACACGGTGATCCACTCGGCCTCCTCCGTCTCGTTCGACCCGCCGATCGACGACGCCTTCCGCACCAACGTCGGCGGCGCCCGCAACCTCTACGAGGCGCTGCTGGCCTCCGGCCAGGACCCGCACGTCATCCACGTCTCCACCGCCTACGTCGGCGGCATCTCCAAGGGGCTGCGCCAGGAGGGCTCGCTGCGCTCCGACGTCGACTGGCGCGCCGAGTTCGACGCCGCCCTCGCCGCCCGCGAGCGCGTCGAGGCGGAGTCCCGCAAGCCCGAGACCCTCCGCTCCCAGATCCGCACCGCGAAGCTGCAGGTGGGACGCATGGGCCCGAAGTCCGTGGCGAACGTCTCCGAGGAGGCGCGGCGCGACTGGGTCCAGCAGCGCCTGGTCGACTTCGGCCGCACCCGCGCCCAGTCCGTCGGCTGGACCGACATCTACACCTTCACCAAGGCGATGGCCGAGCAGGTCGCCGAGGAGCTGTGGGCCGGCAGCGGCCACCGCGTCTCCTTCGTGCGCCCCTCCATCATCGAGTCCGCCATGAAGAAGCCCTACCCCGGCTGGATCGATGGCTACAAGGTCGCCGACCCCCTGATCATGGCCTACGGCCGCGGCATGCTGCCGGAGTTCCCGGGCCTTGCGGACTCCATCCTCGACGTGATCCCCGTCGACCACGTCGTGAACGTCATCGTGGCGCTCGCGACCCAGGACGTCTCCCGTCGCGGCGACGACGCCTACTACCAGGTCGTCTCCGGCGCCTCGAATCCGATGCCCTTCCACGAGATGGTCACCGCGGTGCGCGAGTACTTCACGGAACACCCGCTCGAGGACGAGAAGGGCCGTCCGATCGAGGTGCCCGAGTGGTCCTTCCCGGCGGTGGAGATGGTCGAGCAGCGCTTCCGCGCCAAGGAGCTCACCGCGAAGATCGGCTCCACCGCGGTCGCCTATCTCCCGGCCACCAAGCGCACCCGCGAGTGGACCTCGAACCTGCACAAGACCACCTCGGGACTGACGACGCTGCGCAAGTACATCGAGCTGTACCGCCACTACACGAAGACCGAGATGGTGTTCGACGACGCCAACACGCGGGCGCTGCGGGACGAGCTGCCGGAGGAGTTCCTGGCCACCCACGACTTCGACGTCACCGGGATCGTGTGGAAGGACTACTTCCAGAGGCAGCACCTGCCGGCCGTCACGGACCTCACCAAGGCCTACTCCCGCGCGAAGTCCGCCCAGAAGCGCCGCGCCTCCCGCCCGACGCCCGAGCTGAAGCAGTCCACGGACTCGCTCGCGGTCTTCGATCTCGACGGCACCGTGCTGGCCACGAACATCGTCCAGCAGTACTTCGCCGTGGTCCGCGCGACCCGCCCCCGCCGCACCTGGCCGGCCGAGATCGGCGGCCTGCTCGCCGCGATGCCGGGCTACCTGCGCGCCGATCAGCGCGACCGCTCCGAGCTGATCCGTCTGGTCAACCGTCGCTACAAGGGATACCGCGCGGAGGAGCTGCGCACCCTCATGAAGGGCGAGGCCGGGCGCCGCATCCGCGCCTCGATCCGCCCGGAGGCGCTGGAGACCATCGAGCGCCACCGCGCCGCCGGGCACCGCACCGTGCTAGTCTCCGGCGCACTGGACGTGCTGGTCGAGCCGCTCGCGGACCTCTTCGACGAGGTCTTGGCCACCCACATGGACGAGGACGAGCACGGCGTGATGACCGGCTATCTCGCCACTCCCCCGCTGGTCGACGAGGCGCGCGCGAACTGGCTGCGGAAGTACGCGGACCTGCACGGCGCGGACCTGTCGACCTCCTACGGCTACGGCGACTCCCATGCGGACGCCGCCTGGCTCGCGCTCGTCGGCACCCCCGCCGCGGTCGCTCCGGACCTGGGGCTGTACGCCGTCGCGAAGAAGAAGCGCTGGCAGATCCTGGAGTGGTGAGCCGGGGCTGAGCCGGCGACGGCGTCCCGGCCCGGCCAGTTCAGCACTGCCCGGCATCGGACAGGTTCGCACCACGCCCACGCCCACGCCCACGCCCACGCCCACATAATTCTGCGTCCTGTGCATGACCTCAGCCGCCTATGGCACGTGAGGTCACGCACAGGACGCATTTGTGTGCGTCCCCTCTCCCGACCGCCCCGCGCACGCCTACCAGGCCCGCTAGCCCGTCACGTGACAACCCGGCAGGGCGCTCTCCGCGGCAGCGCCTCTCCTCCCCAGGCCGGCCTTGTCCACACCCGAGCCCAGCTTGCAGCAGCCGGTCGCCGGGCACGGCACGCTCGGGGCCATGCACCACGCCAGCGATCTCGTGCTCCCCGCGTCGGCCTGGCCCTGGCCCCGCCCCGTCGGCCCGCCGCAGGGCACCCGGCACCTCACCCAGGAGGAGCTCGGCCTCGCGTCGCGCCGGGAGCTGCTGGCGATGGGATACACCGACTCCCGGCTCATCCGGTCCGTGCGCTCTGGACGGCTGCAGAGAGTGGCACGAGGCTGGTACGGAAACGCGGCGGCGCTCCCGCCCGCCAGACTCGCACTGCGCCACGGGTACCGTGTCACCTGCATCGACGCCGCCGCGCTGCACGGCCTGTGGATCCCGTACCGCGACGACGAGGAGCGACGGACGCTGCATGTCTACCGCCCGAACGGCTCCGCGGGTGTGCCGGAGGACATGCTGGCCCACCCCTCCGGCTGTCGGTCGTGGCAGGAGCCGGATGCCGTCGCCTCCCTCCCGCTCGCCCTCGAGCACGCGATGCGATGCCAGAGCGGAGAGCGTGCGGCGATCCTGCTCGAGTCTGCGATGAATCGTCGGCTGATGGCGCCGGCGGAGGTGCAGCGGCTGCTGGACGTCGCCCCTGCATCGGTGCGCTCACGGATCGGCGCGCTGTCGACGGCGAGCGACTCGGGGTCCGAGACGCGGGTGGTCCGCTGGCTCCGCAGGCGGGGCTTCCGGGTGGAGCAGCAGGTGTTCGTCGACGGTGCGGGTTATGTGGACCTGTACGTCGGCGGGATCCTGATGGAGATCGACGGCCGCGACGGTCACTCCGGACCCGATGCCTTCGCGCTGGATCGACGCAGGGACCTGCGCACGGGCCGACATGGGCTGCAGACCCTGCGGCTGAGTTATGAGCAGGTCTGGCGGAACTGGCCCGACACCAAGGATGCGGTGCTCGAGACGATCGCCGAGGTCGGAGCGTTCGGCCAGCGGAAGGTGGAGCAGCTGCTGGCGAGCTGATCCCCAGCGACGCTGCGCGGCCTGTCGTGCTGCCCCAGGAGTGCGCCGCCTCGGAGCTTTGGCCGTCGCCGCCGCTCCCCTGCCGCACACAAATGCGCTCCATGCGTGACCTCAGGCGCTCTATGGCCTTGAGGTCACGCACAGGACGCAGATTCATGCGCGCGGTCGGCCCAGCGGGGCGGGGACGTCACGGCCGGGGCCCGGGCAGGGACGCCGGGGCAGGCGGGGCAGGTCGCGGCCCGGCCCGCTCACAGCACCGAGGCGAGGAAGCCCTTCAGGCGCTCGGACTCGGGGTGGTCGATGACCTGCTCGGCCGTGCCGGACTCGAGGATCCGGCCCTCGTCCATGAACACGACCTGGTCGGCGACCTCGCGGGCGAAGCCCATCTCGTGGGTGACCAC
>NZ_KV788643.1:7725-24544 GCF_001807385.1 Brachybacterium sp. HMSC06H03
GGGCGAAGCCCATCTCGTGGGTGACCACGACCATGGTCATCCCGTCGGCCGCGAGATCCTTGAGCACGGTGAGCACCTCGGAGACCAGTTCGGGGTCCAGGGCGCTGGTGGGCTCGTCGAAGAGCATCAGCTCGGGGTCCATGGCCAGCGCCCGGGCGATCGCGACACGCTGCTGCTGGCCGCCGGAGAGCTCGGAGGGGTAGTGGTCGGCGCGGTCGCCGAGCCCCACCCGCTCCAGCAGCTCGCGGGCCTTCTTCTCCGCGGCGGCCTTCGGCAGGCCGCGCACCTGCACGGGCGCCTCCATCACGTTGGCGAGCGCGGTGAGATGCGGGAAGAGGTGGAAGCGCTGGAAGACCATGCCGATGCGGGAGCGCTGCGCGGCGATCTCGGCGGGACGGAGCTTCTGCCAGCGCCCGTCGGGCAGGGGCTCGGCGCGGTAGCCCTGCACGACCCCGTCGATCAGGACGCGGCCCGCGGTGGGCTCCTCGAGCTGGTTGATGCAGCGCAGCAGGGTGGACTTGCCGGAGCCGGAGGGGCCCACCAGCACGGCCACCTCGCCGGAGCGGACGGTGAGGTCGCAGCCCTTCAGGACGTGGAGGTCGCCGAAGGTCTTGTGGACGCCCTCGACCTGGATCACGACCGGGGTCTCGTCGTTCTGGCTCATCACAGCTCCACCTCCGGGAGCGGGTCCTGCGGGGTCGTGCCGGCGCTGTTCACGGCGGCCTGGCGGGAGCGTCCGCCGCGGCCGGGGCGGGCGGGGGTGCGGGCGTCGAAGCCGCGGCCGAAGTACCGCTCGAGGTAGTGCTGGCCCACCATCAGCACCGAGGTGATCGCGAGGTACCACAGCGCCGCGACGATCAGCAGCGGGATCGGGGTGAACAGCTTGTTGGCGATGCCGTTGGTGGCGAAGGTGAGGTCGAGGGTGAAGGGCACCGCGAGCACCAGCGAGGTGGTCTTCAGCATGCCGATGGTCTCGTTCCCGAGCGGCGGCACGATCACGCGCATGGCCTGCGGCACGATGATGCGGCGCAGGATGGTCCCGTTCCCCATGCCGAGCGCCTTGGACGCCTCGGTCTGCCCCTTGTCCACGGAGTTCAGGCCGGAGCGGATGATCTCGGCGAGATAGGCGCCCTCGTTCAGGCCCAGCCCGATCACGGCCGCCCAGAAGGCGGTGAGCAGGTCGCGGGTGGAGAAGCTCCACAGCTCGGGTCCGAACGGCACCCCGACCACGATCTTGGGGACGATCACGGTGAACAGGCCCCAGAACACGAGCTGCGTGTACACCGGGATGCCGCGGAAGACGAAGATGTACGCCCAGCTCACGCCGCGCAGCACGGGGTTCTCGGAGCGGCGCATGATCGCGGCGGTGAGCGCGACGACGGTGCCGAGGATCATCGACAGCAGGGTCAGCAGCAGCGTCCAGCCGACGCCCTGGACCACCTTCACGTCGAGGAGGTAGGTCGCGACGGTGCCCCATTCGAGCACGGGGTTTGTCACGAGGAAGCCGACGAGGCCCGCGGCCAGCAGGGCCACGATCACGGCGGAGATCCAGGTGCCGGGGCGCGGCGCAGCTTTCGCGCGGATCGGGGTGAAGCCGCCCTCGGTCGCGGGACTGGCGGGGCCGGGGGTCTGGGTGGTGGTCACGGCTGGGGGTTCACTTCCGCGGTCGGGATCATTCCTGCTTCGTTGCCCCATGCAGCGAGGATGCGCTCCATGTGGCCGTCGTCGATGAGGTGCTGCACGGCGGCGCGGATCGCCTCGGCCAGCTCGGGCTGGTCCTTGGCCACCACGATGCCGTTCAGCGCCGACTCCTCGATCTCGCCGATCGGCTCGAGGGTCCCGCGGGAGCGGGCCACGGCGTAGGCGGTGACCGGGGAGTCGGCCATGAGGATGTCGCCCTTGCCGCCGGCGACGTTGGTCGCGGCGTCGGAGTTCGAGGCGTAGGCGAGCATGTCGTAGCCGCCGAGGCCCTGGTCGCGGCACTCCTGGGAGCGCTCGATGGAGAGCTCCTCCTGGTAGGTGCCGACCTGGAGGGCGACGCGCTTGCCGCACAGGTCGTCGGGATGGATGCCATAGGGGTTCCCGGCCTTCACCGCGTAGGAGATGCCGGCCCGGAAGTAGGACACCATGTCCACGGCGGCCAGGCGCTCCTCGTTGACGGTGAAGCTCGACATGCCGACGTCGTAGGTGGAGCCGACGGCGGGGATGATCTGCGCGAACACCGCCGCCTCGGTGCGGGTGGCGAGGCCGAGGACGGCGCCGATCCCGGCGAGGATGTCGATGTCGTAGCCGATCGCCCTCCCGCTCGAGCCGACGAACTCGCCGGGGGCGTAGTTCAGGGCGGCGCCGTTGACCAGCTCGCCGCGCTCGCGGATGTCCGCGGGGACGAGGGCGGAGATCTCGGGGACCTCCTCGATGCCGGAGAGGTCCACCTCGGGCACGGCGTTCGACTCGGCGTCCAGGCGCTCGGAGGCGCGGGTGCAGGAGGTCAGCACCGGGGTGAGCGCGCCCGTGGCGAGGGCCAGGGGCGCGGCGCGCAGCAGGGTGCGGCGACGGGGTCGGAGGGAAGTCACCGATGAATAGTATTCATAACCCTGCATGACCACAACTCGGTGTCGGAAGGCTCACCACGGGGCGGCGGCCGTCGGAACGGGCGGGAGGCTCCTCAGCCGAGCGAGATCGGGCCCGTCGTCGTCGGCGCCTCACCGGCCTCCGCCTCGGAGGCGGCGTCGGCGGCGTCCTCCTGCGCGCGCTCCTGCGCGTCGAGGTCGACCGCCGCGCCCTCGAACTGGGAGCGGTACAGCCGCGCATAGGCGCCGCCGGCCGCGAGCAGCTCCTCGTGGGAGCCCTGCTCGACGATGTCCCCCGCCTCCATCACGAGGATCAGGTCCGCGTCGCGGATGGTGGAGAGGCGGTGGGCGATGACGAAGCTGGTGCGGCCCTCGCGCAGGCGGTTCATGGCGTTCTGCACGAGCACCTCGGTGCGGGTGTCCACGCTGGAGGTCGCCTCGTCCAGGATCAGCAGGCTGGGCCGGGCGAGAAAGGCGCGGGCGATGGTGACCAGCTGCTTCTCGCCGGCGGAGAGGGTCGTTCCGTCGTCGTCCACGATCGTGTCGTAGCCGTCCGGCAGCTGGCGGGCGAAGTCGTCGACGTGGGTGGCGACGGCGGCCTCGATCACCTCGTCGTCGGTCGCGTCCAGCCGCCCGTAGCGGATGTTCTCGCGCAGGGTGCCCTTGAACAGCCAGGTGTCCTGGAGGACCATCCCGGTGCGCTCGCGCAGCTGGGCGCGCGTGAGGTCGCGGATGTCGATCCCGTCGACCGTGATCCGTCCGTCGTCCACCTCGTAGAACCGCATCACGAGGTTCACCAGCGTCGTCTTCCCGGCCCCCGTCGGCCCGACGATCGCGACGGTGTGGCCCGGGTCGGCGACGAGCGACAGGTCCCGGATCAGCTCGCGGTCGGGGCTGTAGGAGAAGCGGACGTGCTCGAACTCGACGCGCCCCTCGCGGATCCCGGCCGCGGCGGTGGCCTCGGTGGTCTCGGGCTCCTGCTCCTCGGCGTCCAGCAGCTCGAAGACCCGCTCGGCGCTGGCCACGCCGGACTGCAGCATCGTCGCCATCGAGGCGACCTGCGAGAGCGGCTGCGTGAACTGGCGCGAGTACTGGATGAAGGCCTGCACGTCGCCGAGGGTGAGCTGGCCGGAGATGATCCGCAGCCCGCCCACGATCGCGATGACGACATAGCTGAGGTTCCCCACGAACATCATCAGCGGCATGATCAGGGAGGAGACGAACTGGGCGCCGAAAGTGGCCCGGAACAGGTGGTCGTTGCGCTCCTCGAAGCGGGCGGCGACCTCCTCGCGGCGGCCGAAGACGGTCACCAGGGCGTGCCCGGTGTAGGCCTCCTCGACCTCGGAGTTCACCACGCCCGTCGCGTCCCACTGCTGGGCGAACAGCTTCTGCGCGCGGGCGCCGACGACGCCCGTGAGCACGAGCGCCACGGGGATCACGGCGAGCCCGATCAGCGAGAGCTGCCAGGAGATCATCAGCATCATCACCAGCACGCCGAGCACGGTGAGGATCGAGTTCACCAGCCCCGTGACGGTGTTCATCAGGGTGTTCTGGATGTTGTCGATGTCGTTGGTGACGCGGGAGAGGATCTCGCCGCGCTTCATCCGGTCGAAGTACTTCAGCGGCAGGCGGTGCAGCTTCTCCTCGACGTCGCGGCGCAGTCGGGAGACCATCCGCACCAGGATCCGGTTCAGGGCCACGCCCTGCAGCCACATCAGCAGCGCGGAGACGGCGAAGAGGCCGACGGCCAGGCCGAGGGTCTGGTACAGCGCGCCGAAGTCGATGCCCTCGCCGGGGGTGAGGGTCATCCCCGAGAGCATGTCCGCGAACTGCTCCTCGCCCTGCGCGCGCAGCCCCTCGATGACCTGGTCGGGGTCGGCGCCGGCGGGCAGGCCCTTCGAGATCAGGCCCGTGAAGATGATGTCGGTGGCGCGGCCGAGGATCCTCGGCCCCACCACGGAGAAGCCCACGGACACGACGCCGACGAGGATCGCGGCGATCAGGTACGCCCGCTCGGGGCCCATCTCGCGCAGCAGGCGCTTCGTCGAGGGCCAGAAGTTCTTCGCGCTCTGGCCCGGACGCAGTCCGCGCTCGGCGTCCTTCTCCGCGGCGATCTCGTCGGCCGGGGTGCTCTCCTCGGTGCTCATCACGCCACCTCCTCCTCGACGCCCTGGCTGCGGACGATCTCGCGGTACGTCTCCGAGCCCTCCAGCAGCTCGGCATGGGTGCCCTGCCCGACGATCCGGCCATTGTCCAGCACGAGGATCAGGTCGGCGCCGGTGATGGTGGAGACGCGCTGGGCGACCACGAGCTGGAGCGCGTCGCGGGTCTCGGGCACGAGCGCGGCGCGCAGGCGGGCATCGGTGGTGAGGTCCAGCGCGCTGAAGGAGTCGTCGAAGAGGTACAGCGACGGCTTCGCGGCGAGCGCCCGCGCGATGCAGAGCCGCTGCCGCTGCCCGCCGGAGACGTTCGTGCCGCCCTGCGCGATCGGGGAGTCGAGCTGCTCGGGCATCGCGGCGACGAAGTCCCGGCCCTGCGCGACGGTGAGGGCGTGCCAGAGCTCCTGCTCGTCGGCGGTCGGGTTCCCGAAGCGGAGGTTCGTCGCGACGGTGCCGGAGAACAGGTAGGGCCGCTGCGGCACGAG
The DNA here is from genome assembly GCF_001807385.1 of Brachybacterium sp. HMSC06H03. NCBI lineage: Bacteria > Bacillati > Actinomycetota > Actinomycetes > Micrococcales > Dermabacteraceae > Brachybacterium > Brachybacterium sp. HMSC06H03. The sequence continues at coordinate 12,940 of NZ_KV788643.1, forward strand.
GCCGACCCGGTCCCAGAGCACGCGGGCGTCGAGGTCGCGCACGTCGTGCCCGTTCAGCAGCACGCGTCCCTCGGTCGCGTCCATCAGGCGCGGGACGAGGTTGATCAGGGTGGTCTTGCCGGCGCCGGTGCCGCCGATGATCGCGACGGTCTGCCCGGCGCGGGCGGTGAAGGAGATGTCCTGGAGCACGGGTCGCTCGGCGCCGGGATAGGTGAAGGAGACGTCCTCGAAGGTCAGCTCGATCGGGCCCTCGATCTCGCGGAACCCGTCGGTGCGCTGGTGGACGCTGGTCTCGGTCTCGAGCACCTCGGTGATGCGCTCGGCGGAGACCATGGCGCGCGGGATCATCATCGTCATGAAGGTCGCCATCATCACCGCGATGAGGATCTGCATGAGATAGGCGATGAAGGCGGTGATCGAGCCGACCTCCATCTGGCCGGAGTCGATGCGCGGCGCGGCGACCAGCAGCACGAGGACGCTCGACATGTTCAGGATGAACATGATGATCGGGTTGATGAGGATCATCAGCAGGCCGATGCGACGGTTCAGCTCGGTCAGCTCGCCGTTGACCACGGCGTAGCGCTCCCGCTCGCGGTCCTCGCGCACGAAGGCGCGCAGCACGCGGATGCCGGTGATCTGCTCGCGCAGCACGCCGTTGATGTCGTCGATCTTGCCCTGCATCTGCTTGAACAGGGGCGCCGCGCGGGCGATGAGCAGGCCGACGGCGACGAGCATGACCGGCACCATCACCGCGATCAGCCAGGCCATCCCCGGCTCGACCCGCAGCGCGAGGATCACCCCGCCGATCCCCGTGACGGGGGCCTGGACCAGCATGTTCAGGGAGAAGAAGATCAGCATCTGCACCTGCTGCACGTCGTTCGTGGAGCGGGTGATGAGCGAGGGGGTGCCGAACTCGGCGAGCTCGCGCGGGGAGAAGGAGTTCACGCGGCGGAAGACCGCCTGGCGCAGGTCCTTGCCGACCCGCATCGCGGAGCGGGCGGCGAAGAAGTTCGCCGCGACGAGCGCGATGATGTTCCCCAGCGAGATGACCAGCATGATCCGGCCGAGCTCCCAGATCACGGGGACGTCGGCCTTCGCGACGCCGTCGTCGATGATGTCGGCGTTGAGGGTGGGGAGGTAGAGGGCGGCCAGCACGCCGGCGATCTGGAAGAGCACCACGAGGAGCACCCAGATCACGTACGGCTTCAGGCCCCCGAGCACGAGGCGCAGCAAGGTCACGAGAATCCTTCCGAAGGGCCGTCCGGGCCGGGCAGGATCCGGTCGGCCCCGGAAGCATAGGCACAGGCGCCTGACAGGGGCATCCGACCATCGACGGTTCCGCGCAGCGCGGAGCCGATGAGTGTCGGGCGGGTCAGCCCGCGGCGCCGCCCGCATCGGAGGCCGCGCCCTCGGGCGGGGCGATGGACATGTCGGTCACGCGCCAGCGCTCCCCGTCCCAGGCGACCGTGGCGATGAGCTGTCCGGTGACCTCGTCGAGGGCGTTGGCCTGCAGGCTCGGGTCGTCGACGAGGACCGAGGCCTCCTGCGTGAACTGCGCGGTGACGGTGCCGGTCGCGGGCGGCTCCCCGGTGCCGGCGAAGCTGGTGGAGTGCACCTCGAAGGCGCCGCCGGTGAGATAGCCGTCCTGGGCGGCGAGCTGCTCGGCGTTCTGCAGGAAAGTCACGCACACCTGGCAGTTCGGGTCGACCTTGTCCTCCCAGACGGAGATGTCGCCGCTGCTCATCATGTAGTCGTAGGAGCCGAGCAGGTAGGTCAGGGTCGCCTCGGCCCCGGCCTCGCTCTGCTCGGTGAGCTCCGCTGGCTCCTCGGGGCGCGGCAGGTCCGGGCGGGGCGGCTGCTCGGCGGGGTCGGCCGTCGGCCGGTTCTCCGGGTTCCCGGGATCACCGGCGCTCTCGCTCACCTGCTCCTCCTGACCGCCGGGGTTCAGCAGCTGGGAGATCCCCAGCGCGCCGACGGGAACGAGGAGCACGAGGGCGAGGGCGACGACGATGAGGCGTTGGACGGGGCGGTTCACGGGCTCCACGGTAGAGGACGCGGCCGGGAGGCTCCCTCAGCGGGCGCGGTACAGGAACAGGTCGGTGCGGTAGGGCACCCCGACCCTCGCCCCGCGGGCGTGGCCGAGGTGGTCGTGGAGGTACCAGTCGAGGTTCGCGAGCACCTTCTGCCGCCGCTCCTCGGGGGCGGTGATGACGTAGCTGCGGGTGCGGGCGAGGTCGATGACGTCCTGGGTGGGCATCGGGTCCTCCCAGGTGAAGGCGCGACGATCGATGAGCTCGAGCCCGTCGCCGACGGTCGGTGCGAAGTCCTCGCGATGGATGTCCCCGGCGTGCATGATCCGGGAGAGACGGTGCACCCACGGGATCGTCACGTCGAGCATGTTCCACACCAGGGCGAGCACTCCCCCGGGCGCGAGCAGCCGCAGCACCTCGGCCGACGCCGCCTCCGCGTCGAACCAGTGCCACGCCTGCGCGACGGTGACCAGCTCGGCCGACGCCGCGGGCAGCCCGGTCGCCTCGGCGGGAGCGACGCGGGTGGCGAGCGCGCCCAGGGCTCCGCGGCGACGGGCGGTCTCCAGCATCTCCGCGCTGGTGTCCACCGCGGTCACCTCGAACCCCCGCTCCACCAGCGCCCACGACAGCTTCCCCGTCCCCGCCCCGAGATCCACGGCGCGGAGCGGCTCGGGGGCATCGGCCAGCGCCGCGAGCATCGCCTCCAGCGCCGCGGGCGGGTACCCCGGCCGCAGCCGGTCGTAGTCGGCGCCCTGTCCCTGGAAGGCCCCGGCGAGGGTCTGCTTGCGGGCACCGTCCCGGAACCGCGGCTCGTCGCGGGAGGAGATCGGCGGGATCGGCGGATGCCGCGGGTCGGTCATCGGCTCACCGCTCCGCCCGGTGTGCGACCCAGGACCGGTGCAGCTCGGCGTAGATACCGCCCTCGAGGTCGACGAGCTCGGCGTGGGTGCCGTGCTCGACGAGGTCGCCGTGGTCCAGCACCATGATCCGGTCGGCGCGCTCGGCGGTGGAGAGCCGGTGGGCGATGGTGATCGTGGTGCGACCGCGGGCGAGGCCGTCGATCGCCTGCTGCAGGCGCACGTCGGCTGCGGGGTCCACGGCGCTGGTCGCCTCGTCCAGGACGATGATGTCGGGGTCGGCGAGATAGGCGCGGGCGAGCGCGACGAGCTGCCGCTCCCCCGCGCTGAGGGACTCGCCGCGCTGGCCGACGGGGGTGTCCAGCCCCTCCGGCAGCTCCTCGGCCCAGGTGCCGAGCCCCAGCTCGTCCAGCGCCTGCCGCATCTGCGCCTCGCTCGCGTCGGGCCGTCCGTAGAGCAGGTTCCCGGCGACGGTGGTGTCGAAGAGGAAACCCTCCTGCGGCACCATGATCACGCGTGAGCGCAGCGAGTCGTAGGGCACCAGGTGCAGCGGCACCCCGCCCACCTCGATGGTGCCGGAGGCGGGGTCCATCATGCGGGTGAGCAGCTTGGCGAAGGTGGTCTTGCCGCTGCCGGTCTCCCCCACGATCGCGATGCGGGAGCGGGCGGGGATGGTGACGTCCAGGCCGTGGATGACCTCGGGGCCGGTCGGGTAGCGGTAGCGCAGCTCGCGGATCTCGATGTCGAGCAGCCCGTCCGGCAGCGGCGTCGCTCCGGGGACGGGCTCGCCGCGTCGGCCGGTGCGGGGGTCGATGGCGCCGCCGGGATCGGCGACGTCGGCCGGGGTGTCGAGCACGCCGAGCACGCGCCGCCAGCCCGCCACCGCGTTCTGCGCCTCCGAGAGCATCTCGATGCCCATGCGGACGGGCTGGCTGAACAGGGAGACGAGGAAGACGAAGGCGACCACGCCGCCGGCGGTGAGGTCGGCGCCGGGCAGGTCGATCCCGAGCGCGCCGGTGCCGAGCACCACCCCGACCACGACCACGACGGCGGTGGCGAGCCCGTCGGCCGTCTCCGAGAGGAAGAAGGACGCGGACTGGGGGCGCAGCACCGCGAACTGGGCGTCGCGCACCGCGCCGATCCGGCCGACCTGGGCCTGGCGGGTGCGCTCCTCGGTGCCGTAGGCGCGCACGGTCGCGGAGCCGACGAGGGACTCCGAGACGGTGCCGAGCATCTCGCCGACCTTCGTGCGCACCACCTGGTAACGGGCGCGGATCCGCTTCTGCAGGGAGCCCATGATCATGAGGATCGGGAGGTAGCACAGCCACACCACGAGCGCGAGCGGCCAGGAGTAGAAGGCCATCACGGCGGTGGCGAGGACGAGCTGGAAGCTCATCACCACCAGCATGATCCCGCCGAAGCTCATGAACTGGCTGACGGTGTCGACGTCGCTGGTCACGCGGGAGACGAGGGCGCCGCGCTGCTCGGTGCCCTGGGTGAGCAGGGACAGGTCGTGGATGTGGCGGAAGGCGCGCTTGCGCAGGGTAGCCAGCGACGTCTCGGCCAGGCGGAACAGGCGCCGGTTCATCAGCACGTTGCAGGTCGCGGTCGCGAGCAGCACCAGTGCGGCGAGCCCCGCGGCGCCGGCGACGAAGGCGACGTCGGGGGTCTCGGGCGCGATGATGCCGCGGTCGAGGATGGCCTGGACGGCGATCGGCACGACCACCTTGCCGGCGGTCGCGATCACGGCCAGCAGCAGCGTGATCCACAGCCCGCGCAGCAGCTCGGGGGTCAGCGCCAGGCCCCGGCGGATGGTCGCGATCGCGCCCTCGTCGGCGGCGGCCTCCCCGCCGAGGGCGGAGGAGGTGCGGGATGCGGGTGCGGCGGTCATCGCCCGGCCTCCTGGTCGGCGTCGACGGCGGGGACCCCGCCGGTCCGGGTGGGCGGCTCGCACTCGCCCTCGTCGGCGACCGACTCCTCGTGGCGGTGACGTCCCGCGCCGTGGATCTCGATCGCGCCGGTGACGGGGTCGGGCTCCTCCTCGGGGGCGTCGCTGGGCGGGGGCTTGCTGGCCTCGAGCAGGCTGTGGGAGATCGCGGCCTCGTCGTAGGCGTCCACCAGCGCGCGATAGCCCTCGCTGCGCGCCCGCAGCTCCTCGTGAGGGCCGATATCGGCGACGCGGCCGTGGTCGAGGAACACGACCTGGTCGGCGAGCGAGATCGTGGACTTGCGGTAGGCGATCAGCAGCAGCGTCGACTCGGTCATCTCGCGGCGGATCCCGTCGAGGATGGCGAGCTCGACGCTGGGGTCGCAGGCGCTGGTCGCGTCGTCGAGGATCAGCAGCCGGGGCCGACGGGCCAGCGCCCGGGCGAGCGCGATGCGCTGGCGCTGCCCGCCGGAGAGGGAGCCGCCGCGCTCCCCGAGCTCGGTGTCGAGCCCGTCCGGCAGCGCGTCGACGAAGGCCTCGGCCTGGGCGACGCGCAGCGCCCAGCGCACGGTCTCCTCGTCGATGTCCTCGCCGAGGGTGACGTTCTGGCGCACGGTCGCGTCCATGACGAAGGCCTGCTGCAGCACGAGGGCGACGTCGGCGGTGAGCGCCTCGGCGGTGAGGCTCTCGAGGCGGGCTCCGTCGAGGCTGATCGTGCCGCTGCTCGGCGGGACCAGGCCCGCGGCGAGCAGCGCGAGGGTGGACTTCCCGGAGCCGGTCGCACCGACGACGGCCAGCACCCGGGTCCCGGCCGTCGGGTCGGCGCGGAGGGACACGTCGGTGAGGGCATGCCCCTCCCGCACGGCGAGCTGCTCCTTGCGGACGCCGCGGCCGAGGATCACGGCGGCGGGGTCGTCGCGGTAGACGAAGGAGACCCGGTCGACGGCGAGCACGCCGGGTCCGCTCGGCAGCGGGTCCGGACCGTAGGTGCGCTCCTCGTCGACGTCGAGGATCTTCTGCACGCGGCCGCCGCCGACGACGGTGCGGGAGAGGTCCCCGAGCACCCAGCCGAACGACCGGATCGGCAGGGACATCAGAGTGAACAGGTAGGCGACCTCGACGAGCTGGCCGGTGGTGAGGTGCCCTTCCCCGATCCGCCAGGCGCCGAGCACGGCGACGGCGAGGATGCCGAGGTTCGGGAGGGCGTCGATGGCGGGGTCGAACCAGCCGCGGATGTAGCCGAAGCGGATCCCGGTCTCGCGCAGGTCGTCGGCGGCGCGGGTGAAGCGCCGCTCCTCGACGTCCTCGCGGCCCAGGGACTTCACCACGTTCGCGCCGTCGAAGGACTCGTGGGCGATCTCGGCGACCTCGGCGCGCAGCTGCTGGGAGCGCATCGCGATCGGGGTCGCGAAGCGCTGCAGGAGCACGTTGAGGACGATCAGCAGCACGATCAGCGCGAGCATGACCAGCAGGATCACCGGGTCGATGCGGGCCACGACCACGGTCGCGTAGACCAGCATCACCAGGGTGGACAGCGCGAAGGGGAAGGGCGCCATCGCGAAGAAGGTCGCCTCGACGTCGGAGTAGACGGAGCTCAGCAGCGTGCCGGTGGCCTGGCGGCGGTGCCACAGCAGCGGCACCTTCGCGTACACCTGGACGATCCGCTCGCGGTAGAGGCGGAAGAGGTCGAACTGGGCGGCGGCGGCGAAGACGCGCCGCGCCATGACGGTCACGGCGCGGGCGACGGCGATGCCGAGGATCGCCGCTCCCCCGCCGAGGACGAGCGCGGGGGCGACCTCGCCGCTGGCGAAGGAGGGGACGACGACGTCCTCAGTGACCCAGCCGATGATCGAGGAGGTCGCGATCTGGAGCAGCGCGAAGGCGGTCGCGCCGAGCACGGCGAGGACGAACCAGCGCTTCTGCTCCCACGAGCCCTTCAGCAGGCGCTTCAGCCCGGGGACGAGGACGGCGGGGTGCTGCGAGGTGGTCATGCGGTCACGAAGTGCACGATGACCGCGATCGCGAAGGTGAACGTGGACAGCACCGCCAGGGAGAACTCGATGAGGATCCCGGTGCCGAGGGCCTTCAGCGCGATCCACGCGTTGTCCAGGCCCTTCCTCCAGTCCTTCAGCCGCAGCGACTCGGCGACGTACAGGCCGGCGAGGAACCCGATCGGGAGCCCGAGGAAGGGGATGACGAAGAAGCCGACGACCGCCGCGGCGATCGCGACGTAGACCGGCCACATCGGCACCTCCGCGGCGTGGAGGCGCCGCCCGGTGAGGACGTAGCTGGCGGTCATGCCGGCCGCGCCGAGCAGGAGCACGATGCCGAAGGCGATCCAGGCGGGCCAGCCGCCGATCAGGATCGCCCAGATCAGCGTCGCGATGACGATCGTGATGGTGCCGGGCAGGACCGGCACGATGATGCCGGTGAGGCCGACGGCATAGGCGAGGCCGGCGAGGACCGTGATGATGATCTGGACGGTCAGGGAATCGACCACGAGGTCCTCCGGGGCGCAGGAGCGGATGGGGCCTCGTCGATCCTATCGGCCCGCTCCGGGCACAAGGGTCCCCTACGATCGGTCGGGAGAACACAGGGGGCGGGGATGGCACGAAGGATGACACGGCGAGGGCTGCCGGCGATGCTCGCCGCGGCGAGCGCGGCGGTGCTCGCCGCCTGCTCCGGCCGACGCGACGAGCGCCTGGCCACCGCGGAGCACGAGGTCGTCGCGCCCTCGGGGGACTTCACGGCGATCGTCGTCGCCGACGGCGAGGAGCTGCGCCCGACGATCCGCGACGCGTCCGGCGAGCCGGTGTGGGCCGACGACCTCCCGCACGTCGAGCGCTACTTCCCCGGAGTGGTGTGGGAGTCGGGCGCCGACGTGCTGTGGGTGCTCTCGACCGACCACGGCGACTCCTCCGTGCGCCAGGACGGGGCGGGGGCCTGGGTGCGGACCATGGGCGGCGACGGCATGCCGGAGGACATCGCCGAGCTGGCCCGCTGAGAGCCGCACCTCAGGGCAGGCGCACCACCTGGCCGGCCCAGGAGAAGCCGCCGCCGAAGCCGACCAGCAGCGCGGTCGCACCGGAGGGGATGCGCCCGGCCTCGCGCATCCGCGAGATCGCCAGCGGGATCGTCGCGGCGGAGGTGTTGCCGGAGGTGATGATGTCGTCGGCGACGATCGCGTCCTCGCGCAGGCCGAGCGCGGCGGCGAGCGGCTCGATCATGCGCAGGTTCGCCTGGTGAGGCACGAACACGTCGATGTCCTCCATGGTGAGCCCGGCGGCCTCGACGATCTGCTTCGAGATCTTCGGCGCCTCGCGCAGCGCCCAGCCGAGCACCTGCCGTCCCTGCTGGGCGAAGGTGGGGCCCTCGCCGCCTATGGTGACGGCGTCGGCGAGCTCGGGGACGGTGCCCCACACGACCGGCGCGATCCCGGGCTCGTCGCTCGCGGTCAGCACCATCGCGCCCGCCCCGTCGGCCGTGAGGATGCAGGTGGTGCGGTCGGTGTAGTCGGTGACGGCGGAGAGCTTCTCCGCCCCGATCACGAGGGTGGTGGTCGAGGCGCCGGTGCGGATCGACATGTCGGCGACCGCCAGTGCGTGCTCGAAGCCGGAGCAGGCCGCGCCCACGTCGAAGGCGGCGGGCGCGGGGATGCCGAGCTGCTGGGCGACGCGGCCCGCGGCGCTCGGGGAGCGCTCGTGGTTGGAGCAGGTCGCGACGATGACCTGCGTGACCTCGGAGGGGTCGACGCCCGCGTCGGCGAGCGCATTGCGTCCGGCGATCGCGGCGAGGTCGCCGACGTCGACCCCGTCGGCCGCGATGCGACGCTCCTCGATGCCGGTGCGCTGGCGGATCCACTCGTCGCTCGTCTCGACGAGCTGTTCGAGGTCGTGGTTGGTCATCACGCGCTCGGGGCGGTGATGGCCGGTGCCGAGGATCCTCGAGCCGGCCGCGGGGGTCGCGGCGGCGAAGGGACGGGGGCTCGTCGTCATGGCGGTCTCCTGACAGGGGCGGAGTGATCCTCACGATGGTAGTGCGGGCGGGGTGTGTACCGTTCCGCCCGTGAGCGAGCTGGCGAGCCTGGGCGCGGTGGGGGTGGTCGGAGGGCTCGGCGTGTTCGCCGTGATCCTCCTGCCCGCCTGCTGGTTGCAGCGCCGGCGTTTCGGCCGGGTGCAGCCGCAGCGGCTGCTCGGCATCGCCGTGATCTGCGTGTACACGATGACGCTCGCGGGGCTCACGATCGCCCCGGCCTACGACGTGGCGCTGACCTGCCGCTCCCGCACCGGCGGCGTGCTGCGCCTGGACCCCTTCCACACGCTCACGGCGAGGACGGGCTTCGCGCTGGTGCAGGCGGCGCTGAACACGGCGCTGTTCGTGCCGCTGGGGCTGATCCTGCGCGGGGTGTTCCGACTGGATGCGACGGCGTCGGTCGCCACCGGCATGCTGCTCTCGGCGCTGATCGAGCTCACCCAGTACACCGGCGCGTTCGGGATCTACCCCTGCGGGGTGCGGATCGCGGACATCGAGGACCTGCTGGCGAACACGCTCGGCGCCCTGGTGGGGGTCCTCCTCGCCCCGCTGCTGACCCGCTGGCGGGTGCCGCTGTTCGTTCACGAGCACGCCGAGTCCGCGGACCCCTGGGAGCACTGGCGGGAGCTGTGGCACGGGGGCGAGGAGGGCCCGGAGGTCACTGAGCGGACCAGCCCCCGTCGGAGGCGAGGACCTGGCCGTTGATGTTCTCGGCGTCGTCGCTGAGCAGCCAGGTGATCGAGCTCGCGAGGGTCTCCGCGGTCGCGACCGGTGGGATGAGGCCGAAGAAGGGCCCCAGGCGCTCGGCGGCGAAGTCGGAGCGCATCCCGCCCTCGATGCCGGTGGCGGTGGGGCCGGGAGCGACGGCGTTGGTGCGGATCCCCTTGGGGGCGTAGAGCACGGCCGTCGAGCGGGTCAGGCCGATGACGGCGTGCTTGCTCGTGGTGTATGCGGTGCCGGCGGCGCTGCCGCGCAGCCCCGCCTCGGAGGCGACGTTCACGATCGCGCCTCGGCCGGCCTCCAGCATCGCCGGGAGCACGGCGCGGGTGAGGGCGAAGGTGCCGGTGACGTTCACGTCCATGACCTTCTCCCAGAGCTGGTCCTCGAGCTCGTGGAGCGGCACCATCCCGTCCATGATCCCGGCGATGTTGGCGAGGCCGTCGATCCGCTCCCCCGCCGCCTCGACGATGCGCGCCACGTCCTCGCCGCGGGTGATGTCGGCGACCACGGGGATGACGGCTCCGTCCCCGGCCTCCGCGGCGAGGCTCGAGAGGCCCTCCTCGGCGAGGTCGACGGCGACGGCGCGGCCGCCCTCGTCGAGGATCCGTCGGGTGGTGGCGCGCCCGATGCCGGAGGCGGCGCCGGTGACGATGACGGTGCGCCCTGCGAAACGGTCGGATGTGGTGGTCATGATGTCCTCGCTGACTCTCGACGACGGCCGCGGTCCCGCGGCCTCCATCCATTATGGAAACGCAGTCTCATAATCGCCTGGGCGAGGATCGTGGGACGCCTGGGGCGCCGACGGTGGCAGGATCGACGCATGCCCGCCGACGCTCCCCCGCCCCGCCCCGGCCGTCCCGTCGATCCGGCGCGGCGCCGGGCGGTGCTCGAGGCCGCCGGCGAGCTGCTCAGCGAGCAGCCGTACGACGAGGTGACCATCGATCGGATCGCAGCCCGCGCCGGGGTGGGCAAACAGCTGATCTACCGCGTCTGGGGCTCGAAGGCGGAGGTCGTGGCGCAGGCCGTGCTGCAGGGGACCTTCTCGCTGGGCGTCCTGCCGGTGCCGGAGACCGGGGATCTGCGCGCCGATCTCGAGTCCTGGCTGACGGCGCGGGCGGAGGCGATCCTCGGCCCGGGCGGCCGTTCGGTGGCGCGGGCTCTCGCGGCGGCATCGGCCGGTGGGCCCGACCGTCGGGAGCTGTTCGACGAGGTGCTCACCCACCCGGCGGGCGCGGTGGTGGTCGCACGGCTGGAGCGGGCCGTCGCGGCCGGCGAGCCGGTGCCGCCGGCGCCGCCCGAGGTGGTCGCCGACCTGCTCACCGGCTATCTGTCGCTGGCGACTCTGGGCGCGGCACCGCTCGATCCGGAGCGCCTGCGCGCCGTGGTCGACGCGGTGCTCCCAGCGGCGCGCTGAGCGCCTCGCCTCGGAGCAGGTCCATCAGCAGTACGAGGGTCGCGGGCCTGACGGTGCTGAAGAGCCTGCGGCCGGTCCGGGGGCGCCTCAGGCCGTGACGGTCAGGGTCGAGCGGGCGTCGGCGCCGCGGCGCACGTGGATCTGCTCGGCGATCTGGGACTTCATGTCGCCGACGTGGCTGACGATCCCGACGGTGCGGCCGTTCTCGGCGAGCCGCCCGATCTCCCGCACCACGGTCTCGAGCGTCTCGGGGTCCAGCGAGCCGAAGCCCTCGTCGATGAAGAGGGTCTCCATCTGGACCCCGCCGGCCTCCCCCATGACGATGTCCGCGAGGCCCAGGGCGAGCGCGAGGGAGACGAAGAAGGTCTCGCCGCCGGAGAGGGTCTCGGGCACGCGCACCTGGTCGGTGCGGCGGTCGAGGACCAGCAGGTCCAGTCCGGTCTTCCGCGCGCCGCGGGCGCCGCGGTCGCGCTGCAGCTCGAGCTCGGAGCCGGAGAACAGGGCGAGGCGGGCGTTGGCCGCGTCGATCACGGCGTCCAGTCGCCACATGAGCACGTAGGTCGACAGCTGCACCCGCTCGCCGTCAGCGGACCGGCCGGTGGCGAGGTCGGCGACGCGCACCACG
>NZ_KV788644.1:0-17317 GCF_001807385.1 Brachybacterium sp. HMSC06H03
CGCGGCGGCGGCCGACGCGCCGGCGGCGCCTCCCGCGCCGCCGAGACCCTCGAACCGGCCCAGCGGGAGCGCTTCGAGGCGCTGCGCGCCTGGCGCACCTCGGTCGCGAAGGAGAAGCAGATCCCGCCCTACATGGTCTTCTCCGACGCGACCCTGGTCGGGATCGTGGAGACGGCGCCGCAGTCCATCCAGCAGCTCGGCGCCGTCAGCGGCGTCGGCGCGAAGAAGCTCGCCGAGTACGGGGAGAGCGTCCTCGAGGCGCTCTCGGGCGCCGACGCCGGCTGAGCACCGCCCCGACTACCCTGCGGACACGCGTCCACGAACGACTCCGGGGGAACCACCATGACCGCACCGACGCCGCCCCAGGGCCCTGCCCAGGGAGGGCCGCAGGGCCCTCAGCACTTCACCCCGCCGCCGGCGGAGCCGGTCTCGCAGTCCTCCGCCCGCAAGAACCTGGTCATCGCCGGCGTGCTCGCCGGGGGCGGCTGCCTGCTGGTGATCCTGGTCGTGATCGCGCTGATCATTTACTTCGCAGTGCGCGGCGGCGACTCCGGGGGCGGCGGCGGGGAGACCGGCGCGGCGGACCTCCCCCCGCAGGAGCAGGCCACAGCGCTGGTGGCGGACTACTTCGATGCCCTGGCCGCAGGAGACGCGGCGACCGCCCTGGAGCTGAACCCGGTGAACGAGGACATGGGCGCCGCGCCGCTGCCCGTCGAGGCGTACACAGCCGCCCTCGAGGCCGCGCCGATCACCGGGGTCGAGCTCGGCACCCCGGTCATCGACGACGGTGGCCTCGCCGAGGGCGAGGTGCCGGTGACCTTCACGGTGGGTGACGAGACCGTCTCCGACACGTATCGCGTGCACGACTACGACGACGACGGCGTGATGGAGCTGACCGGCGGCCACACGATGACCCAGGTCCCGGACGGCCTCGACGGCCTGGGACTGACGGTCAACGGCGCCGAGGTGACCGCGGGCGAGCCCATCGCCCTGATGCCCGGCGGCTACGAGGTCGCCCTCGGGGCCGAGCACTTCGCGCTGACCTCGACCGATCCGTTGCTCGTCGGCGAGCTGGCCAGTTCCCTCGAGTGGCCGGAGGCGACGCTCACCGAGGAGGGGCAGACGGCCTTCCGCGGCGCGGTGGACGAGGCGGTGCAGGCCTGCCTGGAGCAGACCACCCTCGAGGCCGGCTGCGGGATGACCCCGGTGCCGACGACGAGCGATGACGGCTGGACCATGGTGGAGAACACCGTGGAGCGCACCATCTCCGAGGACACGCAGCGCACGATCGACACCATGGAGGCGACCCCCTCCTCCGACGAGCCGACCTACGTCGAGGGCACCTCAGTCGGTGCGGTCGAGACCACCATCGAGTGCACCAAGGACGGCCAGAAGGGCCGGTGCGAGATGTGGCTGGGCGGCGGCATGGGCATCCCGAACGTGGACATGGCCGATCCGGAGCTGCCCGTCACCTGGAGCTGAAGGTCAGCTCACCCCGCCCGGGAACTCGGCCGGCTCGCCCGGCTGGGTGCCGGCGGTGAGGTCGATGCCGTAGTCCGCCGCGTGGCGCAGCTCGGTCCCGGCGTAGATCCCCTCGACGCTCTCGTCGAGGCGGAACACGCGGGCGCCGCGCAGGCGGTGGTCCTCGGCGCCGCCGAGGCCGTAGGTGCCGAAGCCGGTGCCCGGCGCGTAGCCGAGCTGGATGCCGTAGTAGTCTGCGACATAGGTGTTGATGTGGTCGTGGCCGACGAACAGGCCCTTCACGTCTCCGCGCTGCAGCATCGCGGCGAACATGCCGGAGTTGAACGGGCCGGGGCACTCGTCCTCGTTGCGCTCCCCGACGATCGAGTGCTTCTGGACCGCGCGGGCGTGATCAGCCTCGGTGCGGGCGTCGACGCTCGCGAACCACGCGAAGCGGTGCTCCCACAGGGCGATGTGCTGGAAGACCAGCCCCGGGACGAGGCCGCGATTGCGCCGCTCGAGCGCGGCGGAGGTGGAGAGATACCACTGCACCTGGTCGGGGCGCAGCCAGTCCCAGTCGGGGTAGCCCTCGAAGTCCTGCCCGGCGATCTGCTCGGGGGCGTAGCGGCCGGAGTCAAGCAGCCACAGTGCGAAGGCCTCGCCCCTGTCGCGGCGGGGCCGGATCGTGAGGACCTGGTTGCCGGTGCCGGTGACGGCGGCGCCGGGGGTGTTGAGGTTGTGGGGGTACTGGCGCACGAAGTCGATGTACGCGCTCTCGTCGAGCCCCGTGACGGGGGTGGAGTCCTCGTCGTGGTTGCCGAAGGTCAGCGCCCATGGGATGCCGCGGTCCTCCATCGGCCGCACCACGTTGTTGATCGCCTGCTTCGCTTCGAGGGCGCTGGTGGGCGAGCCGTTGATGACGTCGCCGTTGATGAGCGCGAAGTCCGGCTGCACGTCGTCGAGCACCGCCTCCTGCAGCTGGATCGTGCGGCGGTCGGTGCGGGGTCCGTCCTGGGTGTCGTTGAACTGGACGACGGTGAAGGTGCCGTCCTCGCGGAAGCGGAGCCGGTTGCGCACGATGCCGTCCTTCCCTGAAGGGGCAGAGGGCGCGGCGCTCGCGGCGCCGGCCGCGCCGGCGGTGGCGAGGCCCGCCACCGCGGCGGCGGTGGACGTGCGCAGCAGGCCGCGCCGGGAGGGGGACAGGGGCGAGGGGGTCATGGGGTGCCTTGTCTCGGGGAGGGATGAGGGCTCTCCTACCGAACCCCGCCGGCATGACGTCCTTCCCCCGCCTCCGGGACGCGGGCCTGAACTCCGGGTGAACTCGCCCGGCCCGCCTCCTCAGCCCTCCTCGCGTCCGCTCCCCCATTCCTGCGCGTACGCCTCGCGCCGCCTCGCCTGCTCGGCCGGGTCCGGGACGGGCAGGGAGGCGATGAGGCGGCGTGTGTACGGGTGCTGGGGTCGCTGGAGCACGTCCGGTCCGTGCCCCTCCTCGACGAGCTCGCCGCGATAGAGCACCCCGATGCGGTGGGCGAGGGAGTCGACGACGGCGAGGTCGTGGCTGATGAACAGCGCCGCGAAGCCGAGCCGCTGCTGCAGCTCGCGGAACAGGTCCAGCACGGTCGCCTGCACGGAGACGTCCAGGGCGCTGGTCGGCTCGTCGGCGACGAGCAGCTCGGGGCCGAGGACGAGCGCGCGGGCGAGGGAGACCCGCTGGCGCTGCCCGCCGGAGAGCTCGTGGGGGTAGCGCCGTGCGTAGTCGCCCGGCAGCTCCACCGCCTCGAGCAGCTCGCGCACGCGGCGGCCGCGCTCGGCGGCGTCGAGCTGCTGCTCGTGGACGACGAGCGGCTCGGCGATGCACTGCTCGATCGTCAGGTGCGGGTTGAAGGAGGTGGCCGGGTCCTGGAAGACGAAGCCGATCCGCCGCCGCAGCGGGGTGAAGCTCCGCTCCCGCATCTCGCGCATCTCGTGCCCGAGCACGGCGAGGCTCCCACCGGTGGTGCGCTCGAGCCCCGCGATGGCGCGGCCGATGGTGGTCTTGCCGGAGCCGGACTCCCCCACCAGGCCGTACACCTCGCCGCGGCGGATGGTGAGGTCCACACCCTTGACGGCGCGGAAGGGGGCGCGGCCCAGCCGGCCCGGGTACTCGACGACCAGGTCGCGGGCGACGACGAGCGGCTCCGCCTCCTCGAGCGCCTGCTGCGCGGCGGGCTCGAGGGCGCTCCAGGCGGAGTCCCGGCCCAGGTGGGGCAGGGCGGCGAGCAGCTTCTGCGTGTACTCCTCGCGGGGGTCCGCGAAGAGCTCCGTCGCCGGGGCCCGCTCGACGACGCGGCCGTGGTGCATCACGGCGACGGAGTCGGCGAGATCCGCGACCACGCCCATGTTGTGGGTGATCAGGATGATCGAGGTGCCGAAGCTGTCGCGCACGTCGCGCAGCAGGTCGAGGATCTCGGCCTGGACGGTGACGTCGAGGGCGGTGGTGGGCTCGTCGGCGACGATCAGCTCGGCGCCGAGCGCGAGCGCCATCGCGATCATGATGCGCTGCTTCTGTCCGCCGGAGAACTCGTGCGGGTAGCGGTCGATGCGCTCGGCCGCGCCGGGGATCCCCACCGACTCGAGCGCCCGGACGGCCTCGGCGCGGATCTCCCTGCGGGAGATCCGCCCGCGATGGGCGCGCAGCCCCTCCCCGATCTGCCACCAGATCGGGAAGACGGGGTTCAGGGCGCTGGAGGGCTCCTGGAAGATCATCGAGACCTCTTCGCCGCGCAGGCGGCGCATCTGCGCGGCGGTCAGGCGCACGACGTCGGTGCCGGAGACCAGGACGGTGCCGTCGGCCTCCGCCGTCTCCGGCAGCAGCCCCAGCACCGAGCGGGCGGTGACGGACTTGCCGACGACGTGCCGGGCGTGGCGGTGATGCGGAGCCTCGGCTATGAGGTGCCGTGGCGGGCGTCGATGGTGACCACCGGTCTCGGCACGATGATTGGCGCGCCGCTCGGCGGGCACGGCGTGAACCTCGCGGCGATCACGGCCGCCCTCGCGGCCGGGCCGAAGGCCGGGGAGGATCGGCAGGGGCGCTGGATCGCCTCGACCGCCTCGGGCGTGGTGCTGATGCTGTGCGGTCTCGGCGCGACCGCCTTCGCGCAGCTGATCGCGCTCGCCCCGGAGGGTGTGATCCCGGCGGTGGCGGGGCTCGCGCTGCTGGGCACCTTCGTGGCCTCGCTGCGCTCCGCGCTCGCGGAGCCCGAGGAGCAGCTCCCCGCCGGGGTGACGGTGCTGATCGCCGCCTCGGGCATCGCGGTGGCGGGGATCAGCGCGGCGTTCTGGGCGCTGCTGGTCGGGCTCGCGCTGCGAGCGCTGCTGCGGGCGGGGCGCCGGACGGGCTCAGCTCACAGCGGGTAGGGGCTCACAGCGGGTAGGGGCCGAAGCGGGACCAGGCCACCACCACCGAGCCGAGCGCCAGGAGCATCGAGGGGAGCATGGCGCGGAACGGGTCGCCGCGCCGGGCGTGCACGAGCGCGGCGAAGACCATGGTGATCGCGAGTCCCGCGGCCGCCAGCGGCACCAGGATCGTGGCGATGCCGGCGAGGGCGGGGACGACGAGGCCGAGCGCGCCGAGGATCTCCAGGGCGCCGATCCCCCGGATGACGCCGTGGGGGAAGTCCTCGGCGTAGGGGGTCTTCTCGATCTGCTGCTCGCGGGGCGCGAGCAGCTTCATCGCGCCGCTGGCCACGAAGACCGCGGCGAGGGCGATGGCGAGGATCCACAGGAACATGTTCATCGGACGACCTCCTTGTGCCGGGCGCCCCAGTATTCCTCTCCCCGCCTCCTGCTGTCAGGAGAGTTCAGCGAAGTGCTGCACGACGGTGCGCACGAGGGAGCCCATCCTCGCCCGCTCCGCCTCCAGGACGGGCAGGTCACGGGCGGTCAGCGCCGCGGAGGTCACGGGGCCGACGCTCGCGAGCACCAGCTCGCCCGCCCGGGCGCGCTCCCTCACGGCATCGAGGCTCCCTGCCCGTGCGGCCGCATCGAGCCAGCCGGTCGCGCCGGGCGCGGAGGTGAACAGCACGGCGTCGGCCCCTCCGGCGCCGGCGAGCCGGGCCGCGCGGGTGAGCGCGGCGGGATCCGACGGCGGCCCCCAGCGGTAGACGGTCAGGCTGACCACCTCGGCGCCGTGCGCGGTGAGCAGCTCGTCGAGCCCGTCGTCGCCGGAGCCGTGGTGCTGGACGGCGATCCGCATACCGTCCACCCCCGTGCGCAGCAGCTCCTCGCCGAGCTCGGCCGCGGTCTCGGAGGCCGCGACGTAGACGCTGTCCAGCCCCGCCCCGCGCACCGCGCCGTGGGCCTTGGTGCCGCGGGAGTGGATGCGGGAGGCGCCGAGCGCGGCGCGGACGTCCTCGCCGAGCCCGGCGGCGTCGGCCGCCTCGAGCCAGCCGCGCATCCCGACGCCGGTGAGGACGACGGTCGCGTCCGGCGGCGCGGCGACCAGAGCTCGGGTGCGCTCGAGCAGCGTCTCGTCGTCGACGTGCGGGATCGTGGACATCGCGGCGGCGGGCACGACGCGGGCGCCGTGCCGTTCGAGGGCGGCGGCGAGCTCCTCGGAGCGCCGGTCCACTGCGGTGATGACGGTGCGTCCGGCCAGGGCGTCGGAGAGCAGTGTCGTCATGGCGCGTCGGTCCCCGTCAGTCCTTGGCGCGCACGAGGCGCTCGTGCCCGGTCTCCTCGAGCACGGCGATGTCGGAGTTCGCCTTGAGGAACTCGGAGAAGGAGCGGTGGCCGAGGGCCTTCTCGCTGAAGGAGGGGTCCATGCGGCGCATGTGGGACTTCACGGCCGAGCTGTGCAGCCATTCGCTGTCGCCGCGGCCGCCGAGCTGGAGGGCGCGCTCGAGCAGGCGGGTGGCCGACTCGCGGGGGTCCTCCTCGCCCTCGTCCTCGAGCGTGTCGTCGAGGCGGTCCTCGATCTCCTGCGAGGCGGTGCTCGCGCTGCTGTCGACGCCGCTGTGCCGACCGCGGCCGCCGCGGCGCGAGCCGGAGCCGCCACTGTTCTCGGTGCTCTCGGAGCCGGTGGAGCTCTCGGTGTTCTCGGTCCTCTCTGCGCCGTCGGTGCCGTCCGTGCTGTCGGCGCCGCCCTGGCCGCGCCGGCTGCGGGAGCGCGTGGTCCCGCGTCCCTCCTCGTCCCCGCCGCCGAGGCGCCGGGAGCGGGAGCGTGCGGGGGCGGAGGGCCGCTCGACGCCGGGGAGGTTCTCGTAGGACTCGAACTCGTCGCAGGCGGCGGCGAGGGACTTCGCGGTGGAGCCGGCGACGCCGAGCGCGAGCACGTAGCGGCCGAGGCGGCGGCAGCGCTGGGCGAGGGGGACGTAGTCGGAGTCCCCGGCGACGATCACGACGTGGGTGAGGTCGGGCAGGAGGTAGAGGTCCTCGACGGTGTCGACGGCGAGGCGGATGTCAGCGCCGTTCTTGGCGTAGGCCGCGGCGGGGAACAGCTGGACGAGGTCGACGGCGCGGGCCACGAGCTGGCTGCGGTAGACGGCGTTGACCGGCGAGGACCAGTCCGCGTAGGCGCGGGTGAGGGTGAGGGACCCGAAGGAGGCGGCGAAGTCGATCACGGCGCCGACGTCGACGGTCGCCCTCGCGAGCCGCTCGGCGATCTCGGGCTCGGTGGGGTCCTCCGCGATGCGCTGGCGGTCGCGGCTGTACGCCTGCCGTCCGTGCACCCGGTCGTACCAGGACATGACGATGTTGTCGAAATCGAGATAGACCGCGACGCGGGGATCCTGTGGGTCAGCCATGCCCCCAGTCTGCCTGGTCGTGGAGAGGACGCGCGAACTGTGTGGTGCGGTGTGGGTGCGCCGCGGCGGGTGGACGACGGGAGGACACGAGAACGGAGGGCGGGAGGATGCGCGAGCGGGGGCCGTTGCGCGCGACCCGACGATGGGCCGCGCAAGATCGCGTGACACCTTCCCGCGCTACTCGACAACTATTCCCCGAAAGAGTTCGAATGCATTTTACAATCGAACCTCGAGAGCGATTCCGCCTAATACACGCTGAAGGAACAACAAGAAGACTCGATCCACACCCCCACACGACACGCCCTACACCCCACCCCCGACGGACGACGTACTCCCAGCTCAGAATGTGGATGGCGCCCCCGATCCCGCTCCCCCGCGCGCGACCTCCCCTCCCCACACCTCACTTGTCCACACCCCGCGCACACCATTCTGTGGATACCCCCGGGAAACATCCGAAACTCATCCACACACCTTTCTTCTGTCACACCGACGCCGTAGTCTCGAGATATTCCAAGCCGTCGGAGGAGGTGGGGACATGAGCAGCGCGACGAGCACACCGGCGAGCGCCGGCGACGACGACACCCACCGCGCCGATGTCGACCGCTCCGCCCTCGACTCGGCGGCCCTCGACCCGGTCGCCCTCGCCTTCCTCGACTCCCTCCCCTCACGTCTGCGCGTCGTCCGTGCCCGCGCGTCGCGCACGCGGGAGGACCTCCCCGCACGCTCCGGCTGCGAGGAGGACGTACGGCTCGGCGAGGCGGCCCAGCGGGTCTGGGACGCCGAGACGGCGAGCGCCCGCGCCCTGGCCGCGCGCCTCCGCGCCCTCACCGCGCTGATCGAGTCCGAGGGCGGGGACTGCGCGGACGACGTGGACACCCTCCGCGCCGCGATGGCGCTGCGGGTGACTAACGGCGCCGCGCACCGAGAGCTCCTGGCGGCGCACCGCGCGGTGGACCAGCTGCCGCGCACGCTCGCACGCCTGGAGGCGGGTGCGCTGCCCAGCTGGTGGTTCCAGAAGGTACTGCGCGAGTCGGAGGATCTCGGCGACGACTCCCGGAGGCTGCTGGACGCGGCGCTCACCGCCTGGCCCGCCGATATCCCCGTCGAGCGCTTCCTCACCCTGCTGCGTGCGCTGGTGCGGCTGCTCGCCGAGCGCGAGCAGGACCCGTCAGCTCCGGAGGAGGCTCTGCCGCGCGAGGTCGAGCTCGCCCCTGACAGGCGCGCCGGGACCGGAGCGGCGTCGCTGCGCGGCCCGATCCCCGAGGTCCTCGCGTTCTGGAAGCGCCTGGACGAGACCGCGCACGCGATCCAGGCCGCACAGCGTCACGCCCTGCGGGAGGGGACCGAGATCCCCTATGACCTAGACGGCATCGCGAGCGCGACCCAGCGCCCCGTGCCGCTCGACCGGCTCCGCTACGACCTGATGCTGAACGCCGAGTTCGACACCGACGGCGTGCGCGTGCCCGCACCGCGCTTCCGCCTGAACGTCACCGTGCCGGTGTTCACCCTGCTGGGCCTCTCCGACGCCCCCGGCATGCTCGAGGGCACGATCCCGCTCCCTCCTGCGGTCGCGCGGGAGATCGCGGGCGGCGAGAGCGTCTGGTATCGGATCCTCACCGATGCGTGCACGGGCGCCTTCCTGCCACTGCCCCCGGACCGCTATCCGCCGACACAGGCCATGCTCGAGCATCTCCGCCTGCGCAGCTCGACCTGTGCGGTCCCCGGCTGCACACGACCGGTCTCCTGGGCCTCCGAGGCCGACCACATCGAGGAGTTCGTCCACGCCGCCCCCGTTCGAGGTGGTCGCACCGAGCTCGAGAACCTCCACCTGCTGTGCTGGCAGCACCATCAGGCGAAGACCGCCGGCGATCTCGACCCGACCAGGCTCCCCGTCCCGGTCAGCGCGCCGCAGCCCGGTGAGGGACGCGGCCCGGGACGCACCCGCTGGCGGATCGGCACCCGCGGCGAGCAGGTCATCACGGCCGACGACATCGACCTCGGCACACGACTCGCCGTCGAGGACCTCGACCGCGCCTGGCGGGCCTTCGTCGAACGACGAACGCCGCCACCATCACCACCACCGCCGACGTCACCGCCGCCGTCACCGCCGAGATCGCCGATTCCGAAGGGGCCTCCCGCCCCGAGCGAGCCGGCTGCGCGAGGTGAGGAGCCCGGCAGTTCTCCCTACAAGGATCCGCCACCCTTCTGACCTGCTCCGTCACGTCGAACAGCGCCACGCGCCGCTGCTGCGTCACGTCCGGACGCGGGTGTCCGCTGCATCGCGCTCAGTCTCGCGGCCCCTGGATCGTCAGCGACCGGCGGCGCCGGTGCACGGTGAGGTACTCCAGTCCGTCCTCCCCCGCCCGGAACCCGCGCACCGTGCGGCGGGGCAGCAGCGCGACGTCCCCGGCGCGCATCGGCTCCTCGCCGTCCTCCGTCGTGAGCACGCCCTCGCCGCGCACCACGTGAACGAGCGTGTCCACCTCGGCGCCGATGTGGGCGGGGATCTCCTCCCCCGCGGGCACTCGGATCAGGTTGGAGTCCAGCTCGCGCTCGGGCACGGCGATGGACCAGACGGCGCCGCGGCGCGGCCGCTCGGGCTGCTCCGCGGTGTTGGTGAGGATCGGCATGTCGCACCCTTCCTGCTCTCGATGTCGCCTCCGAACCTACCCCGGCCGCGCCCTCGGGCCGGGCGGCGGGCGCGCTGCGCGGTGCGATCACCGGAGCGGCGGCGTGGCTGCTGTCGCGACGGCGACGAGATCCGCTGCCGCGCCGCTGAGCCGGCGGGGCCCGTTCCACACCGCGGTCAGCGGGCGGCGCAGACGGGAGCCCGCCAACGGCACCCGCAGCAGCTGCCCGCTCTCGAGCCCGGAGCGGACGGCGAGCATGCTGAGCACCGCGGGCCCTGCGCCCGAGGCGACGGCGATGCGGACGGCGGCGTTGCTGCCGAGCTCCTGGACGGGCGGGGTCCCGCCCGCCGCGGGGACCAGCTCCTCGAAGGCGTCGCGCGTGCCGGACCCTCCCTCGCGCACCACGAGCGGGGTCGAGGCGAGCTCGTCGAGCTCGAGCGGCCCCTCGCGCAGCGCCCAGGGATGCTCCGGGGCGACGACCACCACGAGCTCGTCCTCGCGCAGCGTCAACGTGTGCACGTCCCGCGGGAGACGGGGCGTCTCGACGAAGCCGAGCCGCAGGTGCCCGTCGTGCACCCCGGCGAGGACCTGGGTGGAGTTGAGCACCTCGAGGTCGACCCGGGTGCGCGGGCTGCGGCGGCGCAGCTCGGCCAGCCAGGCGGGCATCAGGTGCTCCGCGATCGTCATCGACACCCCCACGCGCAGCTCCTGCACGTCCTCCTCGCGGCTGTGCCGCAGCCAGTCGGAGAACTGTTCGGCCGCCTCGAGCAGCTGCCGTGCCTGTGCCGCGTACAGCAGCCCAGCGGAGGTGGGACGGGAGCCTCGCGGGTCGCGCTCGAGCAGGGCGGTGCCCGCCTGCGCCTCGAGCTGGGCGATCATCCGGCTCGCATTGGGCTGATGGATCCCGGTGCGCCGGGCGCCGGCGCCGAGCCCGCCCTCGTCCACCACGGCCACCAACAGAGCGAGGGCCGACAGGTTCGGCAACGAGGATAGCATATCAGAACTATATGCCCTGCTGGTGAACTGCCGACTACCGGCAGGTCAGAGGCGGTGGAACCGTGGACCTCATGCCCTCCACCCCCTCACGCACCCTCCCCTCCGGCACCGCCCCCTCGACATCGACGCCCTCGACGCCTCCGAACCCCTCGATCCTGCCGGGCCTCGCGCTCGCCCTCGGCGTCGCGATCGTCTCGATGCTCGTCGCACCGCTGCTGCCGGGGATCAGCGCCCTGGTCCTCGCGCTCGTCGTCGGCGTGGTGCTCGCGAACGTCGTCCCGCTCCCCCGGGCCGCGGCGCCGGGTCTCGCGATCGCCTCGAAGAAGCTGCTGCGCGCCGGGATCGTGCTGCTGGGACTGCAGGTCGCGCTCGGCGACCTGGCCTCCCTCGGCATCGGGATGCTGCTGGTCGTGGTCGTGGTGGTGGGGGTCGGGATCCTCGGGACCGTGCTGCTGGGCCGGCTCGTCGGCGTCGGCCGCCACCTCACCGTGCTGATCGCCTGCGGGTTCTCGATCTGCGGCGCGGCGGCGGTCGCGGCGGCCGCGGGCGTCACGGATCCGGACGACGAGCGCGAAGAGGACACCGTCACGGCCGTGGCGCTGGTGGTGCTGTGCGGTTCGCTGATGATCGTGCTGGTGCCCGCGGCCGCCGCGCTGATGGGCCTGCACGGCGAGACCGCCGGCCTCTGGGCGGGCGCCTCCGTCCACGAGGTCGCCCAGGTCGTCGCCGCGGGGGGCGCTATCGGCGGGGGCGCGGCGCTCACCGTCGCCGTGGTCGTGAAGCTCGCCCGCGTGCTGATGCTCGCGCCGGTGATGGCGGTGATGTCGATGCAGCAGCGCCGGCACGGCGCGAAGGACGGCAAGCAGCCGCCGCTGGTGCAGCTGTCCGTGGTCGGCTTCCTCGCCATGGTGCTCGTGCGCTCCTTCGTGCCGCTCCCGGAGCCGGTGCTCGAGGCAGGGTCGCTGCTTCAGACCCTCCTGCTCGCCGCGGCGATGTTCGCGCTCGGCACCGGGGTGAGGATCTCGCTGCTGAAGCAGGTGGGACCGCGCCCCTTCCTCCTCGCCGCGCTCTCGACCGTGCTCGTCGCCTCGGTCGCGCTCGGCGGGGTGCTGCTCGTCGCCTGAGGACTTCCGTTTCATGCACCCGCATCTGCGCCGCTATGGTGGTCCTCATGACGCAGATGCGGGTACGCGATGCCGCCACCTTCCTCGGGGTGAGCGAGGACACCGTGCGACGGTGGATCGAGAAGGGGAGCCTCGAGGCGTCCCACGACGCGAGCGGCCGGAAGGTGCTCGAGGGGGTCGAGGTCGCGCGCCTCGCCCGGGAGCTGGCGGTGACGCCCGAGCTGCACGGCGCGACCGCCTCCTCCGCCCGGAACCGCTTCACGGGCCTGGTCACCCGGGTCGTGATGGACACCGTGATGGCGCAGGTCGAGCTGCAGTGCGGTCCGTTCCGCGTCGTCTCGCTGATGAGCAGCGAGGCCGCCCGGGAGCTCGGGCTGGAGCCCGGCAAGGTCGCCAGCGCCGTCGTGAAGGCCACGCAGGTCGTGATCGAGGCGGAGCCGTCATGAAGACCCTGCTCCGCTCCGCGGCCGCCTCCGCGGCGATCGCGCTGACCGCCGCCGCCTGCGGCTCCGGCGGTGCCGCCGAGGACCCGGCCGCCGCACCGGCCACCCTCCACGTCTTCGCCGCCGCGTCCCTGCAGGAGCCCTTCGAGGAGCTCGGCGAGCAGTTCGAGTCCGAGCACGAGGATGTCACGGTCGAGTTCAGCTTCGCCGGCTCCTCCACGCTGGTCGAGCAGATCCAGCAGGGCGCCCCGGCCGACGTCTTCGCCTCCGCGGACACGAGGAACATGGGCAAGCTCACCGACGCCGGCCTCGACGCGGCGGATCCCGTCGACTTCACCACGAACACGCTGAGGATCGCGGTGCCGGCCGGGAACCCCGCGGGAGTCACGGATCTCGCCTCCCTCACCGGCGACCTGAACCTCGTCGTCTGCGCGCCGGAGGTGCCGTGCGGCGCGGCGACCGAGACGGTGGAGGAGGCGGCGGGACTCGAGTTCGCCCCCGTCAGCGAGGAGCAGTCCGTCACGGACGTGCTGAACAAGGTCACCAGCGGCGAGGCCGACGCGGGCCTGGTCTACGTCACGGATGTGGAGAAGGCCGGCGATGCCGTCGAGGGGATCGACTTCCCCGAGGCGCAGGAGGCCGTGAACACCTACCCCATCACCACCGTCGACGGCTCGGCGAACCCGGAGCTGGGCCAGGAGTTCGTCGACCTCGTCACTGGCGAGGAGGGCCAGAAGGTCCTCGCCGGATACGGCTTCGGCGGCGCATGAGGACCCTCCCCCGCTGGATCCTGCTGCCGGCCGGGCTCGGCGCGCTGCTGGTCGTCCTGCCGCTCGCGGCGATGGCGCTCCGGGTCGAGTGGAGCGACTTCTGGGCCCTGATCACCTCGGAGTCCTCGCTCGCGGCGCTGCGGCTGAGCCTGCAGACCTCGCTGACCAGCGCCGCGGCGTGCGTGCTGCTCGGCGTGCCGATGGCGCTGCTGCTCGCCCGCACGGACGGCCGCGGCATGCCGCTGCTCCGCTCCCTGGTGCTGATCCCGCTGGTGCTGCCGCCGGTGGTCGGGGGCATCGCGCTGCTGTACACCTTCGGGCGGCAGGGCCTGCTGGGTCGGCATCTGGAGCTGCTCGGGGTGCAGATCGCCTTCTCGACCACCGCGGTGGTGCTCGCGCAGACCTTCGTGGCCCTGCCCTTCCTGGTGCTCAGCCTGGAGGGGGCGCTGCGCACGGCCGGCACCCGCTACGAGCGGGCCGCCGCCTCCCTCGGGGCGCGCCCCTCCCGCGTCCTCACCCACGTCACGCTGCCGCTGGTGCTGCCCGCCCTGCTGTCGGGCACCGTGCTCTCCTTCGCCCGTGCGCTCGGCGAGTTCGGCGCGACGATCACCTTCGCCGGCTCCCTGCAGGGCACCACCCGCACCCTTCCGCTGGAGATCTACCTGCAGCGCGAGAGCGATCCGGAGGCAGCGGTGGCGCTCTCCTGCGTGCTGATGCTCGTCGCGATCGTCGTGATCGCTCTCGCACACCGGAGGCGGAGCGCATGAGCCTGGTGCTGCGCGCCGCCGTCGCCGAGCGCGACGTCGAGCTCGACCTCGAGGTCGGACACGGCGAGACCCTCGCCGTCGTCGGCCCGAACGGCGCGGGGAAGTCGACCGCGCTGTCGCTGATCTCCGGGGACCTGCGCCCCAGCTCCGGCTCGGTCTCCCTCGACGGCCGGATCCTGGCCGACGACCGGACCTGGGTGCCGCCGCACGACCGCCGCGTCACCACCCTGAGCCAGGACCCGGTGCTCTTCCCGCACCTCTCGGCGCTCGGGAACGTGATGTTCCCGCTGCGGGCCCAGGGCGTCCCGAGCCGGGAGGCGCGTCGACGGGCCGAGGTGCATCTCGAGCAGATGGGTGTCGCCGAACTCGCCGCCCGCCGCCCCGCCCAGCTCTCCGGCGGTCAGGCTCAGAGGGTCGCGATCGCCCGGGCGCTCGCGGCGGATCCCCGGCTGCTGCTGCTGGACGAGCCGATGGCGGCGCTGGACGTCGACGTCGCGCCTGCGCTGCGCGAGCAGCTGCGCGGATTCCTCGCCGATCGCACGGCGATCGTCGTCACTCACGACGTGCTCGACGCGCTCTCGCTCGCTGATCGCGTCGTGGTTCTCGAGCAGGGCCGGGAGGTCGACGCGGGGCCGACGTCCGAGGTCCTCGCCCGGCCGCGCTCGGCCTTCGCGGCGCGGCTGGCGGGGCTGAACCTCGTCGCGGGCCGATGGGACGGGCACCGGATCGAGCTCGACAGCGGCGGCCGCCTCGCTGCACAGAGCCCTCTCAGCTCCGGCACCGCGGTGCTCGTCGCCTTCCGTCCCGCCGCGGTGCGCCTCGCCGAGCAGGGGCTCCCCCGCACCGTCCGCTCCCTGACCCCGCACGGCGACCTGGTCCGGGTGCGCACCGAGGACCTCGCCGCGGACCTGGCCCCGCAGGACGCCGCCACCCGGCGTCTCGCCCCCGGCATGGCGGTGCATCTCGCGGTCGCCCCTGAGGACGTGACAACCTACCTCGCATGATCGACCTGCGCGCCCTGCACCGCGAGCTGCTCGCCCGCCACGGCCCGCTGGGCTGGTGGTGGCCCGGCGAGGAGCCCTTCGAGATCGCGCTCGGGGCGGTGCTGGTCCAGCGCTCCCGCTGGGAGCAGGCGGCGCAGGCCCTCGACGCGCTCACCGCCGCCGGACTGCGGGAGCCCGCCCGGCTCGCGTCGGCCGACGAGGACCACGTGCGGGAGCTGGTCCGTCCGGCCGGCTTCCCGCGCACGAAGCCCCGCCGTGTGACCGCGCTCGCCACCTGGTGGGCAGACCGCGCCGAGGCCGCCGACGGGCTGGACGACACCGCCCTGCGCCGAGAGCTCCTCTCCGTCGAGGGCGTCGGCGAGGAGACGGCCGATGCGATCTCGCTGTACTGCTTCTCCCGGCCCGCCTTTCTCTGTGACGAGTACGCGCGGCGGGTCCTGCGCGAGCGCGGCGCCGAGGTCCCGGGCACATACCGGGCCTTCGCCCGTGCGCTCGTCCCAGCGCTCGAGGAGGCGGCCTTCACCGTGCCGGAGCTGGCGGAGCTGCACGGCCTGATCGTCGAGGAGGGGAAGCTCGGAGCGCGTCCAGCAGCTCCCGCACCGCGGCGTTGAACGCGTCCGGATCCTGGGGCGCAGATCTCCGACGCGCGGCCGAGCCCCTGCGCGCGATCCTGCGCCAACCGGTGCGCTGAGCCTCTCGGCACAGCAGAAGGGCCCCGGCTCTGCCGGGGCCCTTCTGACGAGTCACTGTCTCACGAGATTCTCGAGTGGAGCTAAGGGGATTCGAACCCCTGACCTCTTCCATGCCATGGAAGCGCGCTACCAACTGCGCCATAGCCCCGTATCGGGTGCCGCCCCATCAGGCGACTCGTCGAGAATACCCCGCTTCCCCGCTCAGGTGAAATCGGGAGGCAGGTTGTGTGACAGCAACCTCATCAGGCCCTCCGTCGGCTCCGCATGGAGCGGCTCGAGCACCGAGCGGTGGCAGTTCTCGAGCCCGGCGATGCCGCGGAATCCGCGCATGTCCAGACCCAGCAGGGCGGTGATCCCGAGCGTGATCGCCGCGCCGTGGGCGACGACCATGACGGTCCTCTCGGGGTTCTCCTCGAGCAGGCGGCGACAGCCGGCGGCGACGCGCTCGCCCACCTCGGGGCGGTCCTCGATGTCGAGGCCCGTGATCAGCCGATGGGCGCGCCAATCGGCGTGCTCGGAGGGCCAGCGGCTGCGGATGTCCTCCCCGCGCAGACCCTCCCACCGCCCGAAGCTGCGCTCGAGGAAGGCCTCGTCGGTGGTGACCTGGAGCCCGCAGGCGCGCGCGATCGCCCCGGCGGTGTCGCGGGCGCGCGACAGCGGCGAGGAGACGATGACGTCGGGCGGGGAGGCGGCGACGGTGCGGGCGAGCGTCTCGGCCTGGTGACGGCCGTTCTCGTTCAGGGGGATGTCGACCTGTCCCTGCAGGCGGCCCTCCCGGTTGTGCTCGGTCTGGCCGTGGCGCACGAGGACGAGCCGGGTGCGATGGGCGGGCCTCACTCGGAGCGGCCCTCGTCGATCCGGAGGTCGAGCACGGGGGCGTCGCGCCACAGCCGCTCGAGGGCGTAGAAGGCGCGGTCCTCGGCGTGCTGGACGTGAACGACGATGTCGCCGTAGTCCAGCAGAACCCAGCGCGCGTCACGCTCGCCCTCGCGGCGCAGCGGCTTGCGGCGGCGCTCGGTCAGCAGCGCCTCCTCCACTCCGTCGACGATCGCGGAGACCTGGCGCTCGGAGTCCCCGCTGCACACCAGGAAGACGTCGGTGATGACCACCAGCTCCGAGACGTCCAGGCCGATGACCTCCTCGGCGAGCTTGTCGGCGGCGGCCTGGCCGGCCACGCGGGCGAGGTCGAGGGATTCTTCGGGAGCGGTCACGCTGCGGGGTCCTCCAGGACGAGGTGGGCGGGAGTCGTATCGAGCAGGGCGGTGGCGGAGGCCGAGGCCTCCGACGGCGAGAGCACGCCGGTCAGCAGCAGGGCGACCAGCGCGATCAGCGCGAGGGCGATCAGCACCCACACCAGCCACAGCAGGCGGCGGCCGCCCGCGCTCTCGGGGCGGTGGAGCACCTTGCCGTCGAAGCGCGGTGCGGGGCGCGGATCGGGCGCGTCGGTGACGGAGAGCTCGCCGAGCTCGACGCCGTCGCTGTCGCGGACGATCTCCGCCTCCGCGGCGCGGGGCGCGGGGGCGCCGACGGGCTCCGGGGCGGGCTGGTCGCTGAGCTCGATGATGCGGGCGCGGCGGCCGAACTTGCGCAGGGCGGGCACGGGTGCGTCGGCGTCGGGCGGGGGCACGGCGCCGCGGCGTCCCGGGG
>NZ_KV788645.1:0-10954 GCF_001807385.1 Brachybacterium sp. HMSC06H03
CCCCGCGCGGGGAGGAGGGCCGTTCGAACGGGGGCTGGGCGTCGAGCGTCTGCGCGAGATGCCCGGGCCCGCCTCAGCGGGCGCGGCGGCGCAGGCGCTCCACGTCGGCGATGAGGACGGCGCGGGCCTCGAGCCGGATCCAGCCGCGGGAGGCGAAGTCGGCCAGGGCCTTGTTCACCGTCTCGCGGGAGGCGCCGACGAGCTGGGCCAGCTCCTCCTGGGTCAGACCGTGGGCGACCATCACGCCGTCGTCGGTCTGACGGCCGAAGCGCTGGGCGAGGTCGAGCACGTTCTTCGCCACGCGACCGGGCACATCGGCGAAGACCAGGTCCGCGAGGGACTCGTTGGTCTTGCGCAGACGGCGCGCGAGCGAGGCGAGCAGATGGCGGCCCACCTCCGGACGCTGCGCGAGGACGCGGTACAGGTCCTGCTGCGAGAGGGAGTACAGGGTGGACTCGGCCACGACCGTGGCCGTCGCGTTGCGCGGCGCGGGATCGAAGAGGGAGAGCTCGCCGAGGGTCTCGCCCGGGCCGAGCACCGCGAGCAGGTTCTCGCGGCCGTCGCCCGAGGCGTGGCCGACCTTCACCTTGCCGGAGCCGATGATGAAGAGCCGATCGCCCGGATCGCCCTCACGGAAGATGATGGCGCTGCGGTGGTAGTCCTCCTGCTTCATCGACGCCAGGACCGCCTGCTTGCCGTCCTCGTCGAGCGCGGCGAACAGCGGCGACGACCGTACGATGTTCTCGTCCACGGAACCTCCTGGATGTGGGGTCCCGATCTTCCGGGACCGTGCTGTGCAACCTGTGGCGGACGCCACGTTCAGCGGTGGCGGCTGTCACATGATGGTCAAACACTATCGCGCTCGCGGCGTCATGGCCCATCTCCGAGGAAGGGAGACGCCTCCGGCATGTCGAGCAGGTCGTCCCACCGCCCCGCCGCGGCCGCCTCCGGGGCCCCCGCCGACGCGGGTCTCGTCGCGGCCCGGCTCGAGCGCCTCCACGTCGGTGCGCGCACCGAGCTCGACCACCGCGACGCCTTCGAACTGCTGGTCGCGACCGTGCTCTCCGCACAGACGACCGATGTGCGCGTCAACCAGGTCACCCCCGGACTGTTCTCCCGCTGGCCCGGCCCGGCCGCTCTCGCCGAGGCCGACGAGGACGCGGTCACCGAGCAGGTGCGCCCGCTCGGGATGGGCGCGACCCGGGCGCGTCGGATCATCGGCCTCTCCCGTGCGCTGCTCGTGGACCACGACGGGGAGGTGCCCGACGACCAGGCCGCGCTCGAGCGGCTGCCCGGCGTCGGCCGGAAGACCGCGCACGTGGTCCGCGGGGCCTGGTTCGGCCACTCCCTGCTCGCCGTGGACACGCACGTGGGGCGGCTCTCGCGCCGGCTCGGCTGGACGACGGCCACCGACCCGCGAGCGGTCGAGGAGGACGTCGTGGCGCGGGTGGAGGCCGACGGCACGGGCGCCGACGCCGAGGACCTCACGATGCTCGGGCTGCGCCTGATCCTCCACGGCCGCCGCGTCTGCACGGCGCGGGCGCCCCGCTGTGGGGAGTGCGTGCTGGCCGACCTCTGCCCGAGCGCGGGGGAGGCGGCATGAGCGCGGCCGTCCCGTCGGCCGAGGGGCTTCCCGACGGGGCCGGCTTCCTCGCCCCGCTCGCCGAGCGGGCCCGGCGCGGGGACGTGCTCGTGGAGCGTCGGGACGGACGCGGCTCCCCTCCGATGCCGACCGACGGCGGGCGGCGCAGCGCCGTGCTCATCCACGTCGCCGGCACGGATCTGGCCGACGCCCGGCTCGTCCTCGAGGAGCGCGGCCACCGCCTGCGCTCCCAGCCCGGCCAGTTCTCCCTGCCCGGAGGGAAGCGCGACCCCGGCGACCGCGACGATGTGCACACCGCGCTGCGGGAGGCGGAGGAGGAGACGGGGCTGGACCCCGCCGACGCGCACGTGCTCGGCGCCTTCGCCCCGATCCCGATGCCCTGGCGGGGTCAGCTCGTGATCCCGGTGCTGAGCTGGTCCGCCGAGGTCCCGCCGCTCGGGGTGCAGGACCCGATCGAGGTCGAGCGCCTGGTGTGGGCGCCGTTGACCGGGAGCGACTCCCTCGACGACGCCGCGCTGCGGCGACGCGGCCGGCTGAACGGGCA
The DNA here is from genome assembly GCF_001807385.1 of Brachybacterium sp. HMSC06H03. NCBI lineage: Bacteria > Bacillati > Actinomycetota > Actinomycetes > Micrococcales > Dermabacteraceae > Brachybacterium > Brachybacterium sp. HMSC06H03. Next base: position 2,148 of record NZ_KV788645.1, read on the forward strand.
CGACGTCGGCCCCGTCTTCGAGCTGCCCGAGGACGCCTTCGTCTGGGGCTTCACGGCGATGATCCTCGAGCAGGTCCTCGCCGGGCTCGGCCTCGATCCCGTCCCGGCCGACGCCCCGACCCGCGAGATCCCGCCCGAGCGCCGGCGCTGAGCGGGGGCAGTGCCGTCCCGTCGTGCAGGGTGCTGCGCTGCGCCGTCGGCCTGTCGGGCCCTGCCCGCGCCGTCGTGTCGTTCCCTGCGGTGGCCGTCGTCACCTCGCAGGAACCCGCTCGCCGCTGCCGGCCTGCTCGCGATAGCATGGAGTGTTGCCGGACCCGCTCCGGCAGCCTCCCGGGTGGAGGCGGCCGGCACGCCGGTCCGCATGCGCCCGGGATCCGAGAATCTCCCCACGACGACCACCAGATGAGGAATGGGATCCAGGTGCCACGAGGCAAGGTGAAGTTCTACGACGCCGAGAAGGGCTTCGGCTTCATCCTCGACGACGAGGACGGTCAGAGCGTGTACGTGCACGCCACCACCCTGCCCGAGGGGGTCACGACCCTCCGTCCCGGCGCCCGCGTCGAGTTCGACATGGTCGACGGCCGCCGCGGCCCGCAGGTGCTCTCCCTGCAGCTGCTCGAGCCCGCGCCGTCGGTCGCCCGCGCCCGCCGCCAGAAGCCCGAGGACCTCGCCGTCATGGTCGAGGACCTGATCCGGCTCCTCGACGACGCCGGCACCGGGCTGCGCCACGGCCGCTACCCCGATCGCGGCCATTCCCAGAAGATCGCCACCGTGCTGCGAGCCGTCGCCGATAACTTCGAGGCCTGAGATGACGTCCCCGACCACCGCCCCCCGCCGTCCCCGCACCGCACGTCCGACGCTCGACGCGGTCGCCGCGGCTGCCGTCGAGCTCGCCCGCGAGGCGCTCGAGGACGTCACCGAGCCCGGACAGGTCGGTGAGCACCTCCGCGTCGAGGCGACGGGGGAGCGGCTGGTCACGCACGTCTTCGAGTGCACCATGCCCGGCTACCGCGGCTGGTCCTGGGTGGTCGTGCTGGCCCGCGCCTCCCGTGCGAAGGCCGCGACCGTCGCCGAGACCGCGCTGCTGCCGGGCGAGGACGCGATCCTCGCCCCCGCCTGGGAGCCGTGGTCCGAGCGTCTGAAGCCCGAGGACGTCGGTGCCGACGACCTGCTGCCCTACCGGGAGCAGGACGAGCGGCTCGAGCAGGGCTACGAGGCCACCGGCGACGAGGACGAGGACCGCGTCGCCCTCTGGGAGCTGGGACTCGGCCGCCCCCGCGTGCTCTCGCAGGAGGGCCGCGGCGAGGCCGCCGAGCGCTGGCAGGCCGGCGAGTTCGGCCCCCGCCAGACCTCCTCCCGCGGGCGCAAGGGCACCGTCCCCGCGAGCTGCACCAGCTGCGGATTCCTGATGAAGCTCTCCGGCTCCCTGCGCTCCGAGTTCGGCGTGTGCACCAACGAGTGGTCCCCGGCCGACGGCCGCGTGGTCCACCTCGGCTACGGCTGCGGCGCCCACTCCGAGACCGGGCAGGACGACGGCGAGCCCGAGATCCCCCGCGGCGCTGGCGTGATCGTCGACGAGCTCGACGTCGAGGTCGTCGACGACGAGAAGGCCGCCGCGGACGCGACCGCACCGGCCGACGGTGCCGGGGCCGAGGGGTCCCAGGCCGAGGACGCCGCCCAGACCGGGGGCTCGCACGCCGAGAGCAGCTCCGCCCCGGCGGACGTCGCGCTCGTCGAGCCGGCCGCCGAGCCCGCTCCGGCTGATGCCGCGTCGGCAGAGCCGGCTGCCGAGCCCGCGCCGGTCCAGGAGCCGGAGCAGGTCTCGCAGGAGCAGACTCCGACGGAGCACCCGGCCCTGTCCTTCGACATCCCCGAGGCGGACTCTCCCGAGGACTGATCCCCGGACTCGGGCCGGCGGACCGCTTCCCCGCAGCTCACGTGCGCCCCTGTTCCAGAACCGGAACAGGGGCGCACGTGACGTCGCGGCGACCTCCAGGCGAGGGCGCGAGGGGCGGATCCGGCCCGGTGCCCGGCGGGGTCAGCGCTGGGAGACGGCGATCCGGGAGAGCAGCGCCTCGACCGCGAGCAGCGGAGGCACGTTCCCCGCGATCCGCTGACGGGCCCCCTGCACGGCCTCGAGCAGAGCGAGGGTGGAGCGGCCCGTGCCGTGCGCGGCGGCCTGCTCGATCTCGCCCGTCACGTCGACGTTCACCAGCTCCGACCCGGTGGCCAGCTGACGGCTCAGCACGTCGCGCAGCACCGAGTGGACATCCAGCAGGTACCGGTCCAGCACGTCACGGACCAGACGGGTCTGGCGCCGCTTGGCGTCCTCCTCGAGCTGGCGCATCTGGGAGCGGAGCGAGGGCGGCACCTTCCCGTCGTCGATCCCGGCCGAGCGCAGGAAGCGCTCCTTCTCCTCGAGCGCGACCTGGTCCGCGTGCTCCTTGGCCTCGGCGGTCGCCCGCTCGACGAGGGTCTGGGCGGCGAGCACGGCGCCGCCGGCGGTGCGCAGGGCCAGCAGCGTGCGCGCCGACTCCACCCGTGCGCCGAGGGCCCCCTCCTGCGTCGCGTAGCGCAGCGCGAGACCGATGTGGCCCTGGGCGGCGCGCGCCGCACGCAGTGCCAGCTGGTCCTCGATCCCGTCGCGGCGGCGCAGCAGCTCCGCGACCACGTCGGAGTCCGGGACCGTGAGGGTCACCAGGCGGCAGCGGGAGCGGATGGTGGGGGCGAGGTCCTCGGCCGAGGGGGCGCACAGCATCCACACCGTCGACGGCGGCGGCTCCTCGATCGACTTCAGCAGCACGTTGAAGGTGCCCGCGGTCATGCGGTCCGCGTCCTCGACCACCAGCACCCGGTGCCGGCCCGTGGCGGGGGCGCGCTGCGCGGTCATCACCAGCGAGCGCACCTCCTCCTTCGCGATGGAGAGCTTGTCGGTGGCGACGACGGTGACATCGGGATGCGTCCCCGCGAGGGTGGTGCGGCAGGCCGGGCACTGCCCGCAGCCGGTGCCCTGCTCGCACTGCAGCGTCGCGGCGAAGGCCCGGGCCGCGGTGGAGCGGCCGGAGCCGGGCGGACCCGTGATCAGCCACGCCTGGGCGAGGGAGCCCTCCGGGGAGGCGGCGCGGCGGAACTGCGCGACCGCCGCGTCCTGGCCCACGACGTCGGCCCACACGCCGGGCGCGTGCGGGGCCCCGGCAGCCTGCGCGGCCGCGGTCACTGCTCGTCCCGGTGCCGGGGCGGCGGCACCGGCTCGAAGGTCGGGTCGAACAGGCTCAGCACCTCGGCGACGGAGGCGAGCACCTCCGCGTGGACCTCCTCGCGCGGGCGGGTCCCGTCGATCACGGCGTAGCGCTCCGGATCCGCGCGGGCGAGCTCGAGGAACTCCTCGCGCACCGCCTCGTGGAACTCCAGGCCCGCGCTCTCCAGGCGGTCCTTGCCGGCGGGTCCGCGCCGCTCGTCCAGGGCGCTGGTGGGCACGTCGAGCAGGATCGTGCGATGGGGCAGCAGCCCGTCGACCGCCCACAGCGACAGCCCCGCGATCTCCTCCGGCGAGAGCTCGCGCCCGGCGCCCTGGTAGGCGACGGAGGAGTCGAGATACCGGTCCCCGAGCACGAGCCCGCCGCGGGCGAGGTGGGGGCGGACGACGGTCGCGATGTGGTGGGCGCGATCCGCGGCGTACAGGAGCGCCTCCGCGCGGGGCTCGACGTGCTCCCCGTGCAGCAGCAGCTCGCGGATGCTCTCGCCGAGCGGCGTGCCGCCCGGCTCCCGGGTGGTGAGGATGAGGTCCTCGGCGACGGAGCGCTCGGTGACCAGGTGGTCCCGCAGCATCCTCATCTGGGTGGACTTCCCGGCGCCGTCCCCTCCCTCGAAGGAGATGAACACGCCGCGGCGGGGCGGGTGGGTCGCGGGGATGCGCAGGGAGATGCTGTGCAGCGCCGGTGCGTGCCGTGCCGCGGCCTGCAGGGCGTCCTCGTGCGGCGCGGGAGCGGGCTCGGTGCGGCTCATGCGCCCTCCTCCCCGGGGTAGACGACGCCGAGCGCGGCGCGGACGGCGTCCATCGTCCCCATCACCGACAGGGTGTCCGCCCAGCTCATCAGCGGGGACTCGAGCTCGCCGGCGGTGATCCGTCGGGCGGCCTCCGCGATCTCGTACGCCATCCCGTCGCGGGGCGCGCCAGGATGCTCGAAGGACGCGGAGCGGCCGTCGAGCAGCTCGACGGTGAGCGTGCCCGGGGCGTAGAACGGACCGGTCAGACGGGCTGTGCCCGCGGTGCCCGCGACGACCGCCTCGGCCGGGGTGCGGGTGCGCAGCGTGGTGCCGAGCCGCGCGAACCCGCCGCGCACGCCCCGGGCGAGCAGGCCGAGCGTCGCGTCGACGCCGGTGGGGGTCAGCTCCCCGCGCACGACGGGGTCCTCGAGATCGCCGACCACCATCTGCGCGAAGGAGATCGGGTAGACGCCGAGGTCCAGCAGCGCCCCGCCGCCGAGCTCGGGAGCGTTCATGCGGTGGGAGGGGTCGGTGGGCATGGCCTGGCCGTGATCGGCCGCGACCTCGACGATCTCGCCGAGCAGGCCGGCCTCGAGCACGCCGCGCAGCAGGTCGTACTGCGGCAGGAAGCGCGCCCACATCGCCTCCATCGCGAACACGCCCCGCTCCCGGGCGAGGTCGAGCAGGTCGCGGGCCTGCGCGGTGTTCAGGGTGAACGCCTTCTCCACCAGCACCGGCACGCCTGCCTCGAGCACCGGGCGGGCCAGCTCGTGGTGCTGGGCGTGCGGGGAGGCGATGTACACCGCGTCGATGCCGCCCGCAGCGAGCATGCCCTCGACGCTGTCGAAGGAGCGCTCCGCACCGTGCTCGGCCGCGAAGGCCGCGGCCCGCTCGGCGGAGCGGGAGACGACCGAGACGATGCGCGAGGCCGTCGCCCGATGGGCGGTGTCGGTGAACTGTCCGGCGATGTGGCCGGGGGAGACCACGCCCCAGCGCAGACCCGGCGCCGAGGCCGGATCGGGGACGGAGGGCTCGGGCAGGACCAGCGCGGTCGGGGCGGCGCCGCGGGTCTCGTCGGTCTGGCTCATGGGTCCAATCTATCGAGCGTCCCCGACACCACGGGGGTGCCGGGGACGCTGTGGATGCGGTTGCGCCGATGGCTGAATCGGAGGACCGCATGCCGGGGCAGGGGTCCGGTCGACGGCTCGGCCCTGCGCTCGGCCCTGCGCTCAGCCCTTCACCGAACCCGCCGTCATACCGCGCACCAGGAAGCGCTGCAGGGAGAAGAACACGATCATCGGGATCACCATCGACAGGAAGGCGCCTGCGGTCAGCAGCTCCTCGCCCTGTCCCTGGGTTCCCAGCATCTGCTGGAGGTCCACGATGATCGTCTTGTTCCCGCCGCCGCCAAGGAACAGCTTCGCGATGAGCAGGTCGTTCCACACCCACAGGAACTGCAGCGTGGCGAAGGCGGCGAGGGCCGGCATCGACATCGGCGCGGCCAGCTTCCAGAAGGTCTGGAAGTGCGAGGCGCCGTCGATCTTCGCGCTCTCGATCACCGAGTTCGGGAGCGTGGCCATGTAGTTGCGCAGCGTGTACACCGCCAGCGGCATCCCGAAGCCGGTGTGCAGCAGCCACACCGCCACGAACTGCCCGTTGATCCCCAGCCCGCGCGGACCGAGCAGATCCAGCATGGGCTGGAACGCCACCTGGATCGGCACCACCATCACCGCGACGATGAGGATGAACAGGAGCTCGCGGCCCGGGAACCGCATGAAGGTGAACGCGTACGCCGCGAAGGCCGCGAACATGATCGGCAGCACCGTCGCCGGCACCGCCACGACCACCGAGTTCAACAGCGAGGACCCCGCCGTGGTGGACTCGAACAGCCGCTCGTAGTTCGCCAGCGTCCAGCCGGCTCCGAAGGGGTTCAGCAGCGCGTCCCACCACCCCGTCGAGGCGACGTCCTCGCGAGTGCGGAACGAGGTGACCAGCAGTCCGATCGTCGGTACGGTCCACAGCAGGGCCAGCACCACCATGGTGACGATCGCGAGCAGGGAGCGGGGACGCCCGTCCTTCATCGTGCCCATCATCGGTTCGCCTCCTGCGCCTTGAAGGATCGCACCTGGTAGACCAGGATCGGGATGATCAGCACCAGCAGCACCACCACGATCGCGGAGGACTCCCCGGCCTGGCGCTCCACGAACAGCTTGCGGAAGTACAGGTTGGCGATGACGTCGGTGTTGTCGCGGCCGTTGGTCATCACGTAGATGATGTCGAAGACCTTCAGCACCAGGATCAGCACCGTGATGAACACGGCGAGCAGGGTGGGGCGGACCTGCGGGAAGATGATCTGCCAGAAGATTCGTGCCTCGCCGGCGCCGTCCATCCGGCCCGCCTCGACGGTGTCCTCGGGGACGCCCTTGATCGCGGAGCTGATCAGCACCATCGCGAAACCCGTCTGCAGCCAGACCAGGATCACCATGAGCAGCAGCGAGTTCAGCCGCGCGGTGTCGATCTGGAGCCAGGCCTGGGGCTCGCCGCCGAGCGCCACCACCACCGCGTTGAGCAGGCCGGTCTGCGCGGTGTCCGGCGGGCGGAACGCGTAGATCAGGCCCCAGATGGTGGAGGCGCCGACGAAGCTGATCGACATCGGCAGGAACACCATCGACTTCGAGACCCGCTCACCGGTGGTCGAGAGCTTGTCCGCCAGCACCGCGACCGCGAGACCGAAGGCGACGGTGATCAGCGGGACGATGAGGATCCACAGGAAGTTGTTCAGCATGGCCTGCCAGAACTCCGCGGAGCCGAAGATCGCCCCGTAGTTCGCCAGGCCCACCCAGTCGGTGGAGTCGGCGTTCGCGAAGGAGTACACGATCGTCTGCACCGTCGGATAGATGAGCATCAGGCCCAGCAGCGTCAGCGCCGGCAGCAGGAAGGCGTAGGGGATCAGGCCCTCGCTGAGCCGGGAGGGGAGGCCCTCGATGATCATGTTCAGGAAGCGGAAGAACACGACCGCGCCGCCGATGCCGAACACCAGGCCCAGCGCGCCGATGAGCAGCTTGGAGTGCAGGAACCACTGCGGGTAGTAGGCGAAGGCGAGGAAGGCGTTGCACACCAGCCACACCGTCGCCACCAGGCCGATCGCCCCCAGGATCAGCAGCGCCGGACGGGCGGGGGATCCCGCCCGTCCGCGCGGCGTGATCGCCGAGGAGCCCGAGGAGCGGGTCGCCGCGGCGGTCATTGCGGCCACCCCGCCTCGATCTCGTCGCACACCTGCTGGGCGCTCTTCGATCCGTTCAGCCACTCGACCATGCCGGTCCAGAAGCTGCCGCCGCCGATGGCGTTGGGCATGACGTCGGAGCCGTCGTAGCGGAACACCTCGGCGTTCGAGGCGATCTCCGCGACGCGGCGCGTGGTCTCGTCGGCGTAGTGCGAGGCGTCGAAGGTCTTGTGCGGGCTGAGCCAGCCGCCGGCCTGCGCCCATTCGATGCCGAACTCCGGGGAGGTCAGGAACTTCATCAATGCGACCGAGTCGTCGTTGAGGGTGAACAGTGCGGCGAGGTCGCCGCCGCCCAGGATCGGCTGTCCCTCGAAGCCGCCCTCCCAGGGGGGCATCGCGAAGACGCCGACCTCCTCGTCCATGTTCGCCAGGATGTCCTCCGGGAGGAAGCCGGTGACGAAGTTGCCCTGCCGCACGTACATCGCCCGGGACGGGTCCTCGAACAGCGGCAGCGGGGCCTCGGAGAAGGGCGTGTTGAGGATGGTGGTGGGTCCGCCCAGCACGTTCCCCTCGGTCTTCAGCAGCTCGCCGAGGATGTCGAAGACCTCGACGACCTCGGGGGAGTTGAAGGGGATGCGGTGGTAGATCCAGTCGTCGTAGAGGTCCGGGCCGTGGACCCGGAGCATGAACTCCTCGAGCCAGTCGGTGCCCACCCAGCCCGTGGCCTGATCGGCGTTCCAGCCGTCGGACCACGGGGTGATGCCCGTGTCCTTGATCTCGGCGGCGATGGAGTAGAGCTCCTGCATGGTGGCGGGCTCGGTCGAGTAGCCGCCCTCCTCGTACGCCTTCTTCGGGTACCAGATGAGGGACTCGCACGCCATCCTCATCGGGGCGCCGTAGACGCGGCCCTGGTAGCGGGCGGAGTCGAGGAAGCCCGGGATCAGGGTCGAGTTCAGCGAGTCGTAGTCGAGGAAGGCGTCGATCGCCGTGATGTGCCCCTGCGCGGCGAGGTCGAAGAGACCACCCGGCTGGGGGAAAAGTGCCACGTCAGGGGCGTCGCCGGAGGCCACACGCTGCTGGATGGTGGTGGTGAAGTCCTGGTCGGGCGAGTACTGGACGGAGATCCCCGACTCCTCCTCGAAGGCGGCGAGCGAGGCCATGAGGGCCTCCTCCTCCTGACCGCCGAAGGCGCCGAGGACGCTGACGGTCCCGGGACCGGGGACCTGGCCCTCCACGTACTTCTCCGCACCGCCTCCTCCGCCTCCGCGGGACGGGTCGGGGTTCTGCAGGCATCCGGTCACGCCCAGCGCGGCCGCAGCGGCCGCGCCCCCGGTCATGACCGTGCGCCGACTCGGGCATCGATCCATGAGTTCACTCCTTCGTGAGTCCGCTTCGAGCACGTGAGCTCACTGTAGGCCGGAGATGCCGGGCAGGCGTGGTCTCGGTGCTCCCGACCGCCCGTCGATGCGGGGATGTGACCCCGCAGTGCGCGGTACTGACCGCTTGGACGGCGAGCCCCGGCGCTCCGCGCACCCACGGTGAGCACATGCGGGGCCCCGCCCTCTCCCGGGGGAGGGCGGGCGGGGGCCGTGGGGCG
>NZ_KV788646.1:0-8646 GCF_001807385.1 Brachybacterium sp. HMSC06H03
GCCCCGATGACCCCGCTGACGCCGCCGCGCCTCCCCGAGGCCGGCGGCGTCGTCGTCTCCGGGACCATTCGACCCTCGCCCCGTGCCCCGAGGGGCCGGCCGGCGAGGCGTGGCTTTGTGGCGGAACAGGCCCTCATTCCGACACAGAGCCACGTCTCGGATCGGCGCGGCCCCCTGGTGAGACCTTTTGTGGCCCGGAGGACTCATGCGGGGGTCGACATGAGTCGCCAGCGCAGCAAACATTGGCGAATGGCGGTCCCAAAGGCCCTGGTTCGCTAGGGACAGGGGATCCGCCGGCCAGTGTCGGGCGTCGGGTGTTGGGCGTCGGTGGTCCAGGGCGGGGTGCCGGATACCTGCCGTCCGCCCGGGGTCAGGGCTGCTGGAGCTCGGTGACGTCGGCGACCTGGGCGTCGAGGCGGGCGAGGGTCTCCTCGGCGGGGACGGTCGCGGCGACGCCGTGCGCGCCGGCGCCCATCGAGATCCGCCGCTCGGGATCCCCGGACAGGGACGCGTCGGCCACCACGGGCCAGGCCGTGGTCGCGCCGAAGGGCGTGATCGTGCCGCGCTCGTAGCCGGTGACCTCCTTCGCGACCTCCTTGTGCGGCATCGACAGGCGGTTCACGCCCAGCAGCGCGCGCAGCTTCGGCCAGGAGATCTCCCGGTCCCCGGGCACCAGCACGAAGAGGAAGTCGCCCTCGCCGCGTCGCACCACGAGGGTCTTGACGATGTCGCGGGGCTCGACGCCGCGGGCCGCGGCCGCCTCGGCGAGGGAGCCGACCCTCCCGTGCCGGGTGATCTCGTGGCGCAGGCCCAGGGCCTCCAGGGCGTCGGTCGCACGCTGCTCGCTCATGGCACCACGATAGTGAGCCGGGCGGCCGGCGGCGGGTGAGAGTCGTCGCGCCGGAGGGGAACGGGCCGAGAGACGGGGCTACGGTCGAGGGATGTCCCTCGCGCCTCCCGATTCCCTGCCGAGCTCCGTCGCCCCCGAGGAGTACCCGTGGCTCGGGCCGTCGGCGACCTCGGCGCTGCTGCTGGCCGACGGGGTGGTGGACCTCGAGCCCGGCGCGGACGGGGGCGCCGACGCCGCCGGCTCGCACCAGGACTCCGCTGTCCCCGCGCAGCCGGCGGAGGACCAGGTCACCCCGCTGGTGGACCGCGCCGCGATCGAGCAGGTCCTCGCCGCCGCAGGCGCCGCGCCGCTGGCCGAGCGGACCCTCGTCCTCGCCGTCGGCTCCAACCAGACCCCCTGGACCATCGCCCGGAAGTACCGCCGTTCGGGGCGCGACCTCGACGTGACAACGCCCTTCGTGCGCTGCACCGTGCATGGCCTCGCCGTCGGCCATGTCCCGAGCAGCGCCGCGCCCGGATACCTGCCCGCCGCTCCGTACCGCGCCGACGGGGAGCGGATGGAGCTGGTCGCGACCTGGTTCGACGAGGAGCAGCTGGCCGTCGTCGACCGGACTGAGCCGAACTACGACCGTCTGCGGCTGGAGGCCGCGGACGTCTCGCTCGCGCTCGCGACGGGCGAGCGGCCGGCGCACGTGGACGTCTACGCCTCGCGCTGGGGCGTGCTGGCCCGCGACGGCGTGCCGATCCCGCTGCGGCACCGGCAGCAGGAGCTGTTCGACGAGCTCCACGCCCTCACCGGCGACGAGCGGCTCATCGGCGCGGCGGCGGAGATCTGCGCCCGTCTCGCTGCGGACCCCGAGGTGGTGCGGGGCCTCGCCCGCGAGCACGGCCTCGTCGCCGGCGACGGGCTGCCGCGGCCCTGAGCTTCGGCGGACCGCCCCTCGGCGCCCCGACGATCAGGAAGCGTGGAGCCGGCCAGGATACTGTGACCTCGCGAACAACCGCCCCGGTCGGTTGGACGAGGCGACCAGGCTCGGGGTAACGTTGTGCGTCGGCGGAGATCCCCGGGAACTTTTCGGAGATCACCCTGCATGGGCCTATAGCTCAGTCGGTTAGAGCGCTGTCCTGATAAGACAGAGGTCGCTGGTTCAAGTCCAGCTAGGCCCACTTGGAGGATCGGAGGAACTCATGAAGAAGTTCATCGCGACCATCGCTGTCGTGCTCACCACGGCCGTCGCCGGGATCCTCACCTGGCGGAAGGTCGAGTCCGACCGGATCCGCAACGATCTGTGGAACGAGGCGGAGCGCGTCTCCGTCGAGCAGGACATGGCGGCGCGGAAGCAGGCGCAGCACTCCTGATCCGCACCGGTGCCGCAGCGAGTATGATCGGCACCACCCACGGGGACTTAGCTCAGTTGGTAGAGCGGTAGCTTTGCAAGCTTCAGGTCAGGGGTTCGACCCCCCTAGTCTCCACCAGGCAGGACAGACGAAGGCCCCTCCCCCGGGAGGGGCCTTCTGCGTGTCCAGTCGTGTCCGCACCGCCGTCGACTCGGGCCGGCCTCACTCCCGCGCCGTCGTCTCCGCGACCGTCCCGTCGACGCCCACGAGCGTGACGACGTCGTCGTCGCCGAGACGGGCCCCGGGCGGGACCTGCGCGTCGTCCTGCACGAGACAGCCGCGCAGACGGGCTCCGGCGCCCACGTGCGCACCGTCGAGGACGACGCACTCCACCAGCTCGGCACCGGCCTCGACGACCGCGCCGGGACTGATCACGCTGCGGGTCACGCTGCCGGCCACGTCGCTGCCCTGGGCGAGCAGGGAGGTGCTCACCGCGGCGCCGTCCCGGACGCGGGCGGGCAGCAGCTGAGGCTGGGCGGAGAAGATCGGCCAGTCGGGATCGTCGAGGGTCACGCCGTCGCCGTCGAGCAGGTGCATGTGCGCCGCCCAGTACGAGGCGAGGGTGCCGATGTCCCTCCAGTACCCCTCGAGGCGGTGCTCGACGGTCCGTTGCCGCCCGACGAAGTGGGGGATGAGGTCGTCGCCCCAGTCCTGCAGCTCGCCGACCTGCTCCGGCAGGGTCTGCAGGGCCTCGAGCAGCGCGGGGGCGTCGAAGCAGAAGATCTCGGTGGCGACGAGATCTGTGGGCGGGTCCTCCGGCTTGTACCAGAACTCCTCGACGATGCCGCCCTCCCCGGTGCGCACCACGCCGTGGCGGGAGGCGTCCTGCGGGAGGCGGGTGGTGACCATGGTGAGCTCGGCGTCGGCGGCCGCGTGCGTGTCCAGCACGTCCAGCAGATCGATCGTGTAGAGGTGATCGGCGCTGAGCACCAGCACGATCTCCGGGGCGAACTCGGCGATGAGCTCCTTCTGCCTCCACAGGGTGTCGCTGTTGCCGGTGGCGAAGCCTTCACCCTGGGCGCCCTCGAAGGGGGTGAGGGTGCGCAGCCCGTCGTGGGTGCGGTCGAGGTCCCAGGGCCGGCCGGCCGACAGGTGCTCGTTCAGCGAGTGCGGGAGATACTGCTCGACCACCCAGACCGCCCTGAGGTGGCTGTTGGCGAGATTGGACAGCGCGATGTCGATCAGCCGGTAGGAGCCGCCCACGCGGAGGGCGGGCTTGGCCTGCTCGTCGGTGAGCGCTCCCATCCGGGAGCCCTGTCCGCCGGCGAGCACGATCGCGAGGGTGCGGGGGATGCGCATACGGGCCAGGGTACGGGCGCGACGTGCGAGGGGGGACGCGCGAGGGGGGAGTGTACCGACCGGCGGGTCCAGCCCGTCGGCTGCCCCGCGGAGACGCCGCCGGACCGCGATCCCGTCGCGCGGAGTCCCTCTCCGCGCCCCCTCCCGTTCCGGAGGACGGTCGGCTAGATTCTCCGTTCATGACACTCGACCCCGTCATCCGCCTGCGACTCTCGACGATGATGTTCCTGGAGTTCTTCGTGTGGGGCGCCTGGTTCGTCACGCTCGGCACGTACCTCGCCGCGGATCTAGGTGCCAGCGGCAGCCAGATCGCCCTGGCCTTCCTCACCCAGTCCCTCGGCGCGATCCTCGCTCCCTTCATCGTGGGCCTGATCGCGGACCGCTGGTTCGCCGCGCAGCGCATCCTCGGTGTCCTGCACCTGTTCAGCGCCGTGATGCTCTTCCTCGCCGGCAGACAGGGCGAGTTCGGGGCGTTCTTCGTGTTCGCGCTGCTGGCGATGATCTCCTTCATGCCGACGCTGGCTCTGGCGAACTCGATCTCCTTCCGCCGCCTGACCAGCCCGGAGCGGCAGTTCCCGGCGATCCGCGTGTTCGGCACCATCGGCTGGATCGTGGCGGGGCTGCTCATCGGCTGGCTCGGCTGGGAGGCCGGGGGAGCGCTCGAGAACACCTTCGTCATGGCCGCGATCGGCTCGGCGCTGCTGGGCGTCTACGCGTTCACCCTCCCGCACACCCCGCCGGAGACGACGGGGGACCGCGTCACCGTCCGCGACGTGCTGGGCCTGGACGCCCTCGCGCTGCTGAAGTCCCGCTCCTATCTGGTGTTCTTCCTCGCCTCGATCCTGATCTGCATCCCGCTGGCGTTCTACTACAACTTCACCAACCTCTACCTCAACGAGATCGGTGTGCAGTCCGCCGCGGCCGTGCAGTCCCTCGGCCAGGTCTCCGAAGCGCTGTTCCTGCTGGTCATGCCGCTGATGCTGAGGAAGCTCGGCGTGAAGCGGACGCTGCTGATCGGCATGCTCGCCTGGGCGCTGCGCTACGCCCTGTTCGCCGTGGGGGACGCCGGCTCGCTGCTGTGGCTGGTGATCATCGGCCTCGTGCTGCACGGGGTCTGCTACGACTTCTTCTTCGTCGCAGGGCAGATCTTTACCGACCGCTTCGCCCCCAAGCACGTGCGCAGCGCCGCCCAGGGGTTGATCTCGCTCGCGACCTACGGCGTGGGCCTGCTGATCGGCTCCCTGATCTCCGGCCCGATCGTCGACGCCTTCCTCGCGGCCGACGGCACCCACGACTGGCGCACCATCTGGCTCATCCCGGCGGCGCTCGCCGTCGGCGTCGCGCTGTTCTTCGCCGCGCTCTTCCGGGAGCGGGAGACGGCGGAGGCGGCGGAGGTCCCGCAGGGGGCGTGAGGGCAGCGTGCGTGCCCCGCTCTACACCGTGCGCAGCGAGCTGAACAGCAGATTCGTCTGCGTGGTGCGCACGCCGGGGATCGCCCGGACCCGCTCCAGCACGAGGTCGAACTCGGCGAGGTTCCGCGCCCGGATCTGCAGCACGAGGTCCCAGGTGCCGGTGGTGGAGTGGAACTGCTCGAGCTCGGGATAGCCGCGCAGCTCGCGCACGATCTCGGGGCTGCGGCTGTTCTCGGTCGCGACGAGCATCACGCCCTGGACCGAGTCGTGCTCGAGGTCGCCGCTGACCCGGATCGTGAACCCCTCGATCACGCCGTTGTCCACGAGGCGGTCGATCCGCGAGGTCACGGTGGAGCGGTTCACCCCGAGCTCGCGGGCGAGGACCGCCACGGGGGTGCGGCTGTTCGCGCGGAGGAGGGCGATGAGGCGGTAGTCGAGATCGTCGAGCACGCAGACAGCCTAATACCGCCCAGCAGACTGCTCGACCTCCCGCCGTTCTGCCCGGCATCTCGATCATTGCGACGCCGCATCGCCACCTCCTAGAGTCACTGTCGGCCCAGGTGAGGGCGTGATTCCGGGAGCTCCTCCCGCAGTGAGATCAAGGTGGTGAGAAGTGCTCGACGTGTCCGTCCTGCCCGCTTTCCTGCTGGCCGTCACGGTCATCCTCGTGACTCCCGGACCGGACATGGCGTTCATGGTCGCCACCGGCATCAACCAGGGCAGGCGCGCCGCCGTCCAGGGCGCCTTCGGGGTCACCTCGGCGATGACGATCTGGGTGCTCGTCGCGGCGACGGGGCTCGGCGTCGCACTGACCCAGCTGCCGGCCGCGCTGGACGCGATCCGGCTGGCCGGTGCCGGCTACCTGGCCTTCCTCGCGGTCACCACCTGGCGCCGCGCCGGTGCCCCGCTCGAGGAGGCCGCCGTCGTCCCGAACGTCTTCCGCCGCGGCTTCGTCGTGAACATCACCAACCCCAAGATCGCGCTGTTCTTCGTCGCCTTCCTGCCCCAGTTCCTGGGCACGACGGGCGGGACCGGGGAGAACCCCTTCGCACAGATCCTCATGCTGGGCCTGCTGCTGCAGCTGACCGGCCTGCTCACCGACCTCGCGATCGGCAGCGCCGCGGGGCTCTTCCGCGACGCGGTGCTCAGCCGGCCGCGCGTGCGTTACCTGCTCGACGGCGCGGCCGGCACCGTCTACGGCGCGCTCGCGGTACTGCTGGTGATGGGGGTCGTGCACGGCTAGACCCGCGCCGCCGGTCGGCGGCAGACTGGACGCATGACCACCGCCGACCAGCACAGCACCACCCCTCGCACGGCTCTCGTCATTGGCGCGACCAGCGGGATCGGCCGCGAGGTCGCCCTGCAGCTCGCCGAGCTCGGCTGGAGGGTGATCGCCGTCGGCCGAGACCGGGAGGCCCTCGCGCAGCTCGAGGAGGCCTCCGCACTGATCACCCCGCGCGCCGCGGACCTGCTCACCGGCGACCTCGCCGCGCTCGTGCCCGACCGCGTGGACGCCCTGGTCCACGCCGCCGGGATCTCTCCCTCCACCCGGGTCGAGGACACGGCCGATGCGGACTGGGAGCGGGTCTTCGCCCTCAACGTCACCGCCGGTGCGGCGCTCGTCCGGCACGCACTGCCCGCCCTGCGCGACGCGCGCGGCACCGTGGTGCTCGTGAACTCGGGCGCCGGCACCGCCGCCCGTCCCCGCAACGCCCCGTACGCCGCGAGCAAGCACGCGCTCCGGGCGCTCGCCAACGGCCTGCGCGCCGAGGAGGAGGGGAACGGGGTGCGGGTCTCGACCGTGTACCCCGGCCCCACGGACACCCCGATGTTCGGCGGGGACGTCGACCGGGGCGAGCTGATCCGTCCCTCCTCCGTCGCGAGGGCGGTGGTCATGGCCATCACCGCGAGCGAGGACGTGCAGCTCACGGACATCCACGTCCGGCCCCGGCGCGAGCTGTCCTGGTGAGCTGGCGGCCGGTGCTGCTCGTCGCGGCGGGCATCGATGCTCTCGCTGACCGGGGCGAGCGTCGCCGGCGACGTGCTCATCGACGCCGAGGTGAGGTGCCTGGGGCTGGAGCTGGGGCGCAGGGCGACGGCCCGACGAGCCCGGAGATCCTCACCCTCGCGGCGGCACCGATGACGCGGGGCCGGCCCCGCCCTTCGGCTCCTCACTGGTCTTCCCCTCGGTCGAGGGCGCATGCCGCTCGAGGAACTCGAGCATCGCCACCCGGTCCACCCCGGTGAAGGTGCCCGTCGGCATCGCGGCGAGCAGCGAGGCGTGCAGGCGCGCGACCGGCCACACCGAGCCGTGCCAGCGCTCGACCAGCTCGGGCGCGGGGCGTCGGCAGCAGTCCGGGTCGGGGCAGCTCGAGGAGTGGCGCACGCTCGTCTCCCGGCCCCGGAACCACTTCGTGTGCGCGAAGTCGGTGCCCACCGAGATGGAGAACTCCCCGCCGGAGCCGGACTCGATGCGGGAGGTGCACCAGTAGGTGCCGCCGGGCTTGTCGGTGTACTGGCTGTACTGCCGCATCCGGTCCTCGGAGCGGAAGACCCGCCGCGCGCTCCACCAGCGGCACACCAGCTGCCCCTCCACCGCGCCGAGCGCATCGGTGGGGAAGCGGACGTGGTCGTTCTGGTACGCCTTCACTATCGTGCCCGAGGAGTGCACCTTCAGGAAGTGCACCGGGATGTCGAGGTGATGGGTGGCGAGGTTCGTGAACCTGTGTGCGGCCAGCTCGTAGGTGACGGCGAACTCGTCGCGCAGGTCCTCGACCGACAGCTCCCGCTGCGCCTTCGCCCGCTGCAGGAGCTCGCTCGCCCCCGCCTCCGGCACCAGCATCGCCGCGGCCAGGTAGTTCACCTCCACCCGCTGGCGCAGCAGCTCCCCGTAGTCGGCCGGCTCGTCCATCCCCAGCACGTGCGCGGCCAGGGCCTGCAGCACCGTGGTGCGGGGGTCGGCGGCATCGCGCCCGAGCGGCAGGTAGATCCGCATCGAGGACGCATCGGTGATCGAGCGGGCCGAGTGGGGGAGGTCCGGCACAGAGTGGAGGGAGAAGCCGAGTTCCTCGGCCAGCAGCGAGACCTTGCGGTGCGAGAGCGGGCCGCCGCTGTGCCCGATCCGGGCCAGCAGCTCCCGCGCCGTCTCCTCGAGGGCGGGGTAGTAGTTGCCGGCCTCGGACTGCTCCTGACGCAGCTGCCCGTTGACGCGCCGCGCCTCCTCCGGGGTCGCGGCCCGCTGCTCGTGCAGGCGCCGCAGCTCCTCGTGCAGGGTCAGGATCGTCTCGATCGCCGCGTCGGAGAGGGTCTTGCGCACGGGCAGGTCCGGCAGGCCGAGACCCCGGTAGAGCGCCCCGGCCTGCGCCTTCTCGAGCGCGATCTCGAGCGCCGCCCGACGCGACGGGGGCTCCGGGTCCAGCAGGTCCTCGACCCCCACCTCGAGCGCGCGCGCGATCCGGCGCAGCTCCCCGAGGCGCAGCTCGCGCTTCCCGTTCTCGATCACGGACAGCTGCGAGGGGGCGCGGTCCAGGGCCGCGGCGAGCTCGGCGAGGGAGAGGCCTCTCGCGGTGCGCGCGGCACGGATCCGTCGGCCGATGAGCAGCGGGTCGACCTCGTCGTCGGGATCGGGCGCGAGCGCGCCGGGAGCAGGTGCGCCGGGTGCGGGCCCGTCGGCCGCGGGGGAGGGGCG
>NZ_KV788647.1:0-1409 GCF_001807385.1 Brachybacterium sp. HMSC06H03
GGGTGTGTCCCCTAGCGTGGTGGCAATCCCGGGGTGACGTGGAGCTGCTGGTAGGCGATGAAGGGTCATCGCGGGACCTCCCAAATCGACCAAGAAATAGGGACCCGCGATGACCCGTCACCAGTCTGCCCTGTCTGCTCTCGTCAGTGAACTGCTCGAGGACCCCGACCTCGCTCACGAGGAGTTGTTCCGCCGGCTTCTCCAGGCCGGGCTCCAGGACCTGATCGATGCCGAAGCGTCTGTGAAGATCGGCGCTGACCGTTACGAACGCTCCCCGTCCCGCTCGACGCGCCGTAACGGCACCAGGGCAAAACGCCTGGCCACCCCTGCCGGGGAGCTGGATCTGGCGATTCCGAAGCTGCGGGCCGGGTCGTTCTATCCCGCGCTGCTGCATCCTCGTCGCCGGGTCGACAAAGCGCTCTGGGCGGTGATCTGCACGGCCTGGATCGACGGCGTCTCCACCCGGAAAGTCGAGGATCTCGTGCGGGCGCTGGGCAACGAGTCCGGGATCAGCAAGTCCCAGGTCTCGAGGATCTGCGGCGAGATCGACGAGGTCGTCGCGGAGTTCCTCCACCGCCGCCTGGACCACACCTGGTTCCCCTACCTGTTCCTGGACGCGACCTATCTCGACATCCGCCAGGGCGGGCGCGTCGTCTCCCAAGCCGTCGTGGTCGCCACGGGCGTTGCCGCGACCGGTCACCGAGAAGTGCTCGGCATGGCGATCGGTGACGCGGAGACCACCGACTTCTGGACCGAGTTCCTCCGCAGCCTGCGCGAACGCGGTCTGGCGATCTCCACCCCCGCCGCGCCCGAGGGCGTGCTTATGGTGACCAGCGACGCGCATTCCGGGTTGAAGCACGCGATCAAAGCCGTGCTGCCCGGCGCGTCATGGCAACGCTGCCGGGTCCATTTCGCTCGCAACATCACCCAGACGCTGGGCTCTGCGCGTTCCAAGCCCGTCAACGCCCTGGTCTCCACGATCTTCGCCCAAACCAGCCCGGAGACCGTCCGGGACTCGTTCCAGCAGGTCACGACATCGCTCGAGAGCTCGTTCCCGAAGATCGCGGCAATGCTCAAGGACGCCGAGGCGGACCTGACCGCGTTTGCTGCATTCCCGATCGAGCACTGGCGCAAGATCTGGTCGAACAACCCCATAGAGCGCGTGAACCGTGAGATCAAGCGTCGCGCAGACGTGGTCCAGATCTTCCCCAGCCGAGACTCCGCGACCAGACTCGTCGGGGCCGTGCTCCAGGACCAGCACGAGGAATGGCAGTACGGCGAACGCCGCTACATCAGTGACATCTCCCTCCGCCGCCTCGCCGACATGCTCTCCACCAACACCCCCGATACCGCCAGCCGGCTCCTCATGACCGCCTGACCCAAAAGCCACCACTCAAAGGGACTTGACC
>NZ_KV788648.1:0-16708 GCF_001807385.1 Brachybacterium sp. HMSC06H03
CGCGCCGGTGCGGGTCCCGGCCCGCCCGGTGCGCCTGCAGCGCCTCGGCGAGGTGCGCCGGGGTCGCGCCGTCGTCGCCGGGGAACGGGCTGACGGTGTAGTCGCGGCCCTCCCAGGAGACGCCCGCGGTGTCGGTCAGCGGGGACTTCTCGCGGAAATGGGAGGGCAGGGCCCGACGGGCCCGTCCGCCGGGGTCGGCGTCCGGGCCCGTCGGTCCGTGGTCCTCGTTCTGCGAGGTGTTCTCGGAGGTCACGGGCGTCCCGCGACGTCGAGCGCCTCGCCCATCGTGAAGGCATGCGCGTACAGGGCCTTGCCCACGATCGCGCCCTCGACCCCGACGGGGACCAGCTCGCGCAGCGCGCGCAGGTCGTCGAGGGAGGAGATGCCGCCGGAGGCGACGACCTTCGCGTCGGTGCGCTCGCAGACCTGGGCGAGCAGGTCCACGTTCGGGCCCTGGAGCGTGCCGTCCTTGGTGACGTCGGTGACGACGTAGCGCTGGCAGCCGGCGGCGTCGAGGCGCTCGAGGGTCTCCCACAGGTCGCCGCCCTCGCGGGTCCAGCCGCGCGCGGCGAGGGTCGTGCCGCGCACGTCGAGGCCGACGGCGATGCGGTCGCCGTGCTCGGCGATGATGTCGGCCGTCCACTCGGGGTTCTCGAGGGCGGCGGTGCCGAGGTTCACGCGGCGGCAGCCGGTGGCGAGCGCCGCGGCGAGGGACTCGTCGTCGCGGATCCCGCCGGAGAGCTCGACGTTCATGTCCACGGCGGCGACGACCTCGGCGAGCAGGGAGGCGTTGGAGCCGCGGCCGAAGGCGGCGTCGAGGTCGACCAGGTGCAGCCAGCTCGCGCCGCCCTCCTGGAAGGCGAGCGCGGCGTCCAGCGGCGCGCCGTAGCCGGTCTCGGTGCCGGCCTCGCCCTGGACGAGGCGGACGGCCTGGCCTCCCTGCACGTCGACGGCGGGGAGCAGCTCGAGCACGGGAGCGGTCATGGGGGTCCTCCTGGGACTGAGGGGGTGGTGCCCGGTCGGGCGCGGGGACGGACGGGGTGGGGAGGCGAGCTCAGCCGCTCTGGATGCGCCAGAAGGAGATGCCCAGGCACACGAGGCCGAGCACGGCCAGTCCCGCGATCGCCCACCAGGGCTTCTTCGAGCGGTAGAAGGACCAGGCGCCGCCGAGGAGCATCCCGCCGGCGAAGAGCATCAGGAACGCGAGGATCATGCGTCCTGCTCCCGGTCGCGGCGCGGCAGGGTGCCCAGCCAGTTCGCGAGCA
This sequence comes from Brachybacterium sp. HMSC06H03, assembly GCF_001807385.1. NCBI lineage: Bacteria > Bacillati > Actinomycetota > Actinomycetes > Micrococcales > Dermabacteraceae > Brachybacterium > Brachybacterium sp. HMSC06H03. The sequence goes on from NZ_KV788648.1 coordinate 1,266, forward strand.
GGCGGGCGCCGGCCGCGCCGGACTTCTCGGGGTGGAACTGGGTGGCGCTGAGCGACCCGTTCTCGACGGCGGCGACGAAGCGGTCCTGCTCGTGCTGGGCCCAGGTCACCTGCGGCGCCTTGAGCGGGCCGGTGTCCTCCAGCTCCCAGCTGCGGGCGGCGTAGGAGTGGACGAAGTAGAAGCGCTCCTGCTCGATGCCGGCGAACAGCGCGCTGCCGGGCGCGGGCTCGACGGTGTTCCAGCCCATGTGGGGCACGACCTCGGCCTGGAGGCGGGTGACCTCGCCCGGCCACTGGCCGAGCCCGCGGGTGCGCTCGCCGTGCTCGGTGCCGGCCTCGAACATCGCCTGCAGGCCCACGCAGATGCCGAGCACCGGCAGGCCGCCGGACAGGCGGCGCTCGATGATCCGGTCGCCGCCGACGGCGAGGATCTGCGCGAGGGTCGCGGAGTAGGCGCCGACACCGGGGACGACGAGCCCGTCGGCCGCGAGGGCGCGCTCGCGGTCCGCGGTGAGCTCGACCTCGGCGCCCGCGGCCTCGAGGGCGCGGACGACGGAGCGGACGTTGCCCGAGCCGTGGTCGAGGACGACCACGCGCGGGGCGGGACCCGTCGCTCCGGCGGTGGCCGCTGCGTCCGCGGGGCTCGCGGCGGCCGCCGACGCGGGCTCGGCCGCGCTCACGGGCGCTTCCTCCCGCCGGAGGAGATCCACTCCAGCGCCTCGGCCCGGGTGAGCGAGGCGGGGTCGCGGCCCTCGCCGAGCTCGTCGAGCGAGGTCGTGCCCAGCAGCAGCTCCTCGACCAGGTCGTCGACGGCGCCGAGCACGATCGCGGGCGAGATGTCCTCGCCGCGCTCGCCGTTCTTGTACCGGGTCGCGGTCATGCGGTCGCCGCGGCGCCAGAAGACCACGATGCCGTTGCGCTGCAGGGCGGTGGAGGTGATCGCGGCGAGGTCGTGCGCCGCCGCCTCGGACAGCGGGCCGACGGCGACCGCGCCGGTGGCGGTGTCGAAGGTGCGGGAGTCGGTGGGGATGTCGATCCCGTCGGTGCGCGCCTCGCGGCCCAGCCGGATCACGCCGGCGAGCGCCTTCGCGGTCGCGACGGAGGTGGCGACCACGGCGATCGTGGGGACCTCGTCCTCCTCGGGCGCGGCGGAGGCGTCGGACAGGACGTCCTCGACGGTCAGCGGCGCGTCGTCGAGGGAGAGCCCCTCGGTGAGGCGGGCGAACTCGGCGTCGATGTCCTCGGGCTCGGGCCCGCGGCCGGTGGTGTCGTCGGTGCTCACAGCGCTCCCTTGGTGGACGGCACCCCGAGGACCCGGTCGTCGGGGGCGCAGGCGGCGCGCAGCGCCCGGGCGAGCGCCTTGAACTGCGCCTCGACGATGTGGTGCGGGTCGCGGCCCTCGATCACCCGGATGTGCAGGCAGATCGCGGCGTGGTGGGCGAGGGACTCGAAGACGTGACGGGTCAGGGAGCCGGTGAAGTGCCCGCCGATGAGGTGGGTGGCCTGGGCCTCGCTCTCCCCGGAGTGGACGCAGTAGGGGCGGCCGGAGAGGTCCACGACGGCCTGGGCGAGCGCCTCGTCCAGCGGGACCAGCGCGTCGCCGAAGCGGGTGATGCCGTGCTTGTCGCCGAGCGCCTCGCGCAGCGCCTGGCCGAGCACGATCGCGGTGTCCTCGACGGTGTGGTGGGCGTCGATGTGGGTATCGCCCGTCGCCCGCACGGTGAGATCGAAGCGGGCGTGGGTGCCCAGGGCCGTGAGCATGTGGTCGAAGAAGGGCACGGAGGTGGAGATGTCCACCTGGCCGGTGCCGTCGATGTCGAGGCTGACCTCGACGGAGGACTCGCGGGTGGTGCGGGAGAGGGTCGCGGTGCGCGACGGGCGGGCGGTCTCGGTCATCGGGGGTCGGCCTCCTCGAGGGCGGTGCGGAATGCGGTGTTGTCCTCAGGGGTGCCCACGCTGACGCGCAGCCAGCCGGCCGGCCCGACGGCGCGGATCAGCACGTCGCGCTCCAGGAGGGCCTGGAACACGTCGTCGCGGCCTCGGAAGGCGCGGAAGAGGACGAAGTTGGCGTCGGACGGGGCGACCTCGTGGCCGCGACCGGCGAGATGGGCGGCGAGCGCGTCGCGCTCGGTGCGCAGCAGCGCGACCTTCCCCAGCAGCTCCTCGCGGTGGGCGAGGGCGGTGCGTGCCACCGCCTGGGTGACGGCGGAGAGGTGGTAGGGCAGGCGCACCACGCGCACGGTGTCGACGATCGCGGGATCGGCGACGAGATAGCCGAGGCGTGCGCCGGCGAGCGCGAAGGCCTTGGACATGGTGCGGGCCACGACGAGGTTCGGGTGCTCGGCCAGGAGGGTGAGGGCGCTGGGCACCCCGTCGCGGCGGAACTCGCCGTAGGCCTCGTCGACCACGAGCAGCCCGCGGGCGGGCTCGAGCGCGCGGGCGGCGGCGCGGGCGACGTCGAGGTCGAGCGCCGTGCCGGTGGGGTTGTTCGGCGAGGTGAGCACGACGATCGAGGGCCGGTGCTCGGCGATCGCGGCGGTGACCGTCTCCGCGGTGAGCGCGAAGTCGGGAGCGGGGCCCCGCTCGGCGGTGACCCAGGCGGTGTAGGTGTCGCGCGCGTACTCGGGGTACATCGAGTAGTGCGGGGTGAAGCCGAGCGCAGTGCGGCCGGGGCCGCCGTAGGCGAGCATCAGCTGGTGCATGACCTCGTTGGAGCCGTTCGCCGCCCAGACCGCCTCGGCCGGCGGGGCGGGCACGCCGGACTCCTCGGCGAGGTACTCCCCCAGCTCGCGGCGCAGGTCCAGCGCCTCCCGGTCCGGGTAGCGGTTCAGGCCCGCCGCGGCCTGCGCGGCGGCGGCGCCGATCGCGGCGGTGAGTTCCTCCGAGGGGCCGTAGGGGTTCTCGTTCACGTTCAGCGCATGCGCGACCGGGAGCTGCGGCGCGCCGTAGGGGGCGGCGCCGGCGATGCCGTCACGGGGGACGGGCAGGACCGAGGGCTCACGGGTCGGGACGGGCGAGGCGGGCATGGCACTCATCGTAGTTGGCGTCGCGGGGGCAGGTCCCCCCGGTCCGCGTCGCGGCCCCGGGGCCGGCGCCGACGTGACGTGGCTCATCGTCATCTCGTCCCGCATCCCCGCGTCGGTCCTCCCGGGGCCTTCCCTCGGTGAGCTCCCCGCCGCGTCCCAGTACCCTGGCGGGATGTTCCGTTCCCTGGGTGCCCTCGTCGGCGACCTGCTGGTCGTCATCCTCTTCGTCGCCATCGGCTTCGTGCAGCACGGCACGCCCCTGACCACCGAGAACATCTTCCTGGTGGGATGGCCCTTCGCCGTCGGCGCGCTGCTGGGCCATCTTGCGATCCGCGCCTGGCGCGCCCCGTTCCGGATCTGGCCCCACGGACTCTTCGTGTGGGCGATCACCCTCGCGACAGGGATGGCGGTCCGCACCCTGTTCGGGGCGGGCACCGAGGTGTCCTTCCTCATCGTCACCGCGATCGTGCTGGCGGTCGGGATGCTGGGCTGGCGCGCGATCGCGCTGTGGCTCACCCGGGGCGAGCGTGCCGCGGAGCGCCGCGCCGCCGTCGAGGAGAGCCCGACGGGCTCCGACCGGACGACCGACGCCGACCGGACTACCGACGCCGGCTGATCTCAGCCCTCGAAGCGCACGTCGATCGCGGTGCCGTGGGCGGGCAGCCCCTCGGCACGGGCGAGCGTGGTCGCCGCCTCGCGCGCGCCGGCGAGCGCGTCGCGGTCGTAGCGGACCACGTGGATGCCGCGCAGGAAGGTCTGCACCCCGAGCCCGCCGGTGAAGCGGGAGGTGCCGCCCGTGGGCAGCACGTGGTTGGAGCCTGCGGCGTAGTCGCCGAGGCTGACGGGGCTGTGGGAGCCGACGAAGACGGCGCCGGCGTTGGTCACGCGTGCGGCGACCTCGTCTGCCTCGGACGTCTGGATCTCGAGGTGCTCGGCCCCGTAGGCGTCCACGGCCGCGAGGCCCTGGGCGAGGTCCGCGACGAGCACGGCGCCGCTCTGCGGTCCGCGCAGCGCCTCCTCGATCCGCTCGCGGTGGAAGGCGGCGGGGACCTGGGCGGCGAGCGCCGCCTCGACTGCCTCGACCAGTGCCTCGGACGGCGTGACCAGGACGCTCGCGGCCATCGGGTCGTGCTCGGCCTGGGAGATGAGGTCCGCGGCGACGAAGGCGGGATCGGCGGTGTCGTCGGCGAGGATCGCGATCTCGGTGGGGCCGGCCTCGGCGTCGATGCCGACCTTCCCGCGCACGAGGCGCTTGGCGGCGGCGACGTAGACGTTGCCGGGCCCGGTGACGAGGTCCACGCCCTCGAGCCCGTCGCCGTCGCCGAGGTCCTCCGCGCCGTGGGCGAGCAGCGCGATCGCCTGGGCGCCGCCGGCGGCGAGCACCTCGGTGACCCCGAGCAGCGCGCAGGCGGCGAGGATCGTGGGGTGGGGCAGGCCGCCGAACTCCTTCTGCGGCGGGGAGGCGAGCACGATCTGCTCGACCCCGGCGGCCTGGGCGGGCACCACGTTCATCACCACGGAGCTGGGCAGCACGGCGCGGCCGCCCGGCACGTACAGGCCGACGCGGCGCACCGGGACCCAGCGCTGGGTGACGGTGCCTCCGGGCACCACCTCGACGGTCTCGGCGGGACGGACCTGGGCGGCGTCGACCGCGCGCACCCGGGCGATCGACTCCTCGAGCGCGGAGCGGATCTGCGGGTCGAGCTCCGCGAGGGCGCGCTCGAGCTCGGCGGCGGGGACCCGCAGATGCGCGGGACGGATCCCGTCGAAGCGCTCGGAGGCCTCGAGCACCGCCTCGGCGCCGCGGGCTGCGACGTCCTCGACCACGGGGCGCACGGCCTCGGCGGCCGCGGCGACGTCGAGCTCCGCACGCGGCAGGGCGGCGGTGAGCTGGGCGGCGCTCAGGCTGCGGGCGCGCAGGTCGGTGACGGTGAGGAAGGCGTCGGCGGGGGACATGGGGGCAGTCTAGGAGCGGTCACCCGGCGTCGGCCGTGGTGCCCACCACCGGACGGGCCGAGGGTCCCCGCCGAGGCGCGGACCGCCCAGTAGGGTGCACGGGTGCTCGTCGCTTTCCTCCTCACCCTCGTCGCCGGCGGCGCCACCTCGATCGGCGCCGCTCTCGGCGTGCTCGGCCGCGGGACCGGGCCGAGGTTCCTCGCCGGCGGGCTGGGCCTGTCGGCCGGCGTCATGCTCTACGTCTCCTTCGTCGAGCTGCTGCCCGAGGGCGCCCGGGTGCTCTCCGGCGGCACGGCCCCGACCGGGCGCGGCACGGCGCTGGCGACCCTGTCCTTCTTCGCCGGGATCGCGCTGATCGCCGTGCTCGACCGGCTCGTCCCCCGCGCCGTCAGCCCCCACGAGTTCGCCGGGCGCATGGACAGCAGCCACGGACGGGACGAGGTGCGAGAGCCCGACGAGCAGCTCGAGGACCGGGCGCTGCGCGCCCGCCTGCTGCGCACCGGCGCGATCACCGCCGCGGCCCTGGCCCTGCACAACGTGCCCGAGGGCTTCGCGACCTTCGTCGCCGCGCTGCAGGCCCCCGAGGTCGCGATCCCCGTGGTCGCCGCGATCGCCCTGCACAACATCCCCGAGGGCCTCGCCGTCGCCGTGCCCGTGCGCCGCGCGACCGGCTCGCGCAGCAAGGCGTTCTGGCTGGCGACGATGACGGGGCTCGCCGAGCCCGTCGGCGCCGTGATCGGCTACCTGCTGCTCGCCCCCGTGCTCACCGGCGACGCGATGGGCGCGATCCTGGCCGGCGTGGCCGGGGTGATGGTGTTCGTGTCCCTGGACGAACTGCTGCCCGCCGCAGAGGAGACCGGGGAGCACCACACGGTCATCTACTCGCTGATCGCCGGCATGGCCGTCATGGCGGTGACCCTGCTGGTGCTGTGACGCTCCGGTAGGTTCTGTGCGGGGACCACGAGGAGGGGACACGATGACGACGAGGACAGCCGGGCGGCTCGCGCGCCCGGGACGGATCTTCGCCGCCGCCGGAGGGGCGCTCGCGCTCGCCGCCTCCCTCGTCGCCTGCGATGCGCTGCCCGGACCGCTCGGCGGCGAGGACCCCGCGAGCCCGGCGGCGACCGCGGCCCCGATGGACCCCGAGCAGGTGGCCGGTGCCGAGACCGTCCCGGTGGATCCCGCATGGTTGTGCGGGCCCGGCACGGCGGAGGATCCCCTGCCCTCCCGCGACGCGGGGACGATGTCCCCCACGAGCGTGCAGGCGGAGGGCAACGAGGTGATGATCACCGGCGACCTCGCCCTCACGGCCGAGGCCGCCTACGGCGGGCTCGCCCCCGAGGCCGTGATCGTGCCCGCACACCCCGCGGACCGCGGCGCCCCGGCCGAGGGCTATGCCGATGAGCTCGGCGTCGACGGCGCCCCGGCGCCGCCGATGGTGGTGCGGGCCCGGGTCGAGACGAACACCGAGGGCCCCGCACCCTCCACCGTCACCGTCCGGCTCGTGCTCGGCACCTGCGACGACGCCCCTCTGCCCGACGGGCAGTACCTGCTGCGCCTGTCCGGCGCGGGCCCGGAGGGCTCCGGCCGCGCCGCGGAGCGCAGCGGCTGGGAGGCGAGCGCCGACGTGCTGCTGGACGTGGTCGACGGCCGCCTGCGGGCCGTTCCCGGCGCGGTCACGGCGGAGGACGGCGAGACCCCCGCGGACCTCTCCTCCCTCGGCTGCGGCCGCGAGCTCGCCCCCGTCGGCGACGGCGCCGGGCTGAGCGTCGCCGCCGCCGACCCCTCCCCCGCCGTCCATGCCGAGGCGGGCGAGGACGAGGCGGGCGCGGGCGCGACCGCGCAGGTCACCGCCGCCTCCGAGAACCACGGCACCCTGCCCCTGATGACCGGGATCGTGGTGACCCGCCCCGGGGACGGCGTCATCGTCGCCGGGGCCCGGAACGCCGGCAGCATCCCGCTGCAGTGGATGGACGGCGAGGGGGTGAGCACCGCGGAGACCGCTTGGACCACGCACGGCACCTGCCACGGCGCCCTCTCCCCCGGCGACTACCGCGCCCACGCCTTCGCCGTCACGGTCGACGTCGAGGGCGCCACCCACGTCGTGCTCTCCGACCCCTGGGACCTCGAGGTGCTCGAGGGCGCCGAGCCCGAGGACGGCTGAGCGCCGCGGCGACTCGCCGCCTCTCCGCCTCGCCGCCGCGGCGGCTCGCCTCCTCGTCGGCCGCTCTGTCGTCCAGTCGGCCGCCCCGTCGATCCACCGGCCGCCCGGGACTGCACCCCGCACCGCGCTCACGTACCGTGGGGGCGTCCGGATCGACGGCCGGCCGTGCCCGCCGTCGAAGAATTCTTGACGTCAAGATAGTCTTGGCCCGAGACCCATGACGCATCGACCCGAGGGAGCCCCGCGACACATGGCGCGCATCATCTACACCCACACCGACGAGGCACCGATGCTGGCGACCGCCTCGTTCCTGCCGATCCTCGACGCCTTCTCCGACACCGCTGGGATCGAGGTCACCACCCGCGACATCTCCCTGGCCGGACGCATCGTCGCGGCCTTCTCGGACCTCCTGCCCGAGGAGCAGCGGGAGGCCGACGCGCTCGCCGAGCTGGGCGAGCTCGCGAAGACGCCCGAGGCGAACATCATCAAGCTGCCCAACATCTCCGCCTCCGTGCCGCAGCTGAAGGCCGCGATCGCCGAGCTGCAGGGCCAGGGCATCGCCCTGCCCGAGTACCCCGACAACCCCGAGACCGACGAGGAGAAGGACGCCCGCGCCCGCTACGACTCCGTCAAGGGCTCGGCCGTCAACCCCGTCCTGCGCGAGGGCAACTCCGACCGCCGCGCCCCCGCCGCGGTGAAGAACTTCGCCAAGAAGCACCCCCACCGCATGGGCGAGTGGAGCAAGGACTCCCGGACCTCGGTCGCGACGATGGGCGCGGACGACTTCCGCTCCAACGAGCAGTCCGTGGTGATGGACGCCGAGGACACCCTCTCGATCGTGCACGTCGCCGCCGACGGCACGGAGACCGTGCTCAAGCCGTCCGTGCCGGTGCTGGCCGGCGAGGTCGTCGACTCCACCGTCATGCGGGTCGCGGCGCTGGAGACCTTCCTGCGCGAGCAGATCGCCGCGGCGAAGGAGCAGGGCGTGCTCTTCTCCCTGCACCTCAAGGCCACGATGATGAAGGTCTCCGACCCGATCCTCTTCGGCCACGCGGTCCGCGCCTTCTTCCCCACCCTGTTCACCCAGTACGGCGACGTGCTCGCCGAGGCGGGCCTGTCCCCGAACAACGGCCTCGGCGGCCTGCTCGCCGGGATCGACGGGCTCGACGAGTCGGTGCGCGAGGGCGCCCGCGCCGCGATCGACCAGGACCTCGCCGCCGGCCCCGACCTCGCGATGGTGAACTCCCACAAGGGCATCACCAACCTCCACGTCCCCTCCGACGTCATCATCGACGCCTCCATGCCGGCGATGATCCGCACCTCGGGCCACATGTGGAACAAGGACGACGCCGAGCAGGACACCCTCGCGGTGATTCCGGACTCCTCCTACGCGGGCGTCTACTCCGCGACCATCGAGGACTGCCAGAGCAACGGCGCCTTCGACCCCACCACCATGGGCACCGTCCCCAACGTCGGCCTCATGGCGCAGAAGGCCGAGGAGTACGGCTCCCACGACAAGACCTTCGAGATCGCGGCCGACGGGCGCGTCGAGGTGCGCGACTCGTCCGGTGCGGCGCTGATGACCCACGAGGTCGCCGCCGGCGACGTGTTCCGCGCCTGCCAGGCCAAGGACGCGCCGATCCGCGACTGGGTGCAGCTCGCCGTGCGCCGCTCGCGCCAGTCCGGGATGCCGGCCGTGTTCTGGCTGGACGAGACCCGCGCCCACGACCGCAACCTCATCGCGAAGGTCGAGAGGTACCTGGCCGAGGAGGACACCGACGGCCTGGACCTCCGCATCCTCTCCCCGATCGAGGCGACGAAGCACACCCTGGCCCGCGTCCGCGCCGGCGAGGACACCATCTCCGTCACCGGCAACGTGCTGCGCGACTACCTCACCGACCTCTTCCCCATCATGGAGCTCGGCACGAGCGCCAAGATGCTCTCGGTGGTGCCGCTGATGAACGGCGGCGGCCTGTTCGAGACCGGTGCCGGCGGCTCCGCGCCCAAGCACGTCCAGCAGCTCATCGAGGAGGACTACCTGCGCTGGGACTCTCTCGGCGAGTTCCTGGCACTGGCCGAGTCGCTGCGCCACCTCTCCCGCACCGCGGACAACGCCCGCGCCGCGGTGCTGGCCGACGCGCTGGACCGTGCGACCGAGACCCTGCTGAACGAGGGGAAGTCCCCGCAGCGCAAGCTCGGCTCGATCGACAACCGCGGCAGCCACTTCTACCTCGCGATGTACTGGGCGCAGGAGCTGGCGAAGCAGACCGAGGACGCGGAGCTCGCCACCGCCTTCGGCCCCATCGCGAAGGAGCTCACCGACGGCGAGGAGACCATCGCCGCCGAGCTGCTCGCCGTGCAGGGCGAGCCCGCGGACATCGGCGGCTACTACCGTCCCGACCCGGAGAAGACCGCCGCGGTGATGCGCCCGTCGGCGACCTTCAACCGCATCCTCGAGGAGATCTCCGCGGCGCTGTGACCGCGGCGCGCTCCTGACAGGTGCCGGGCCGGTCATCCTTCGATGACCCGCCCGGCCCCTTCTCCGTGCGCTCGCCCCGAACGGCACGGAGCCGCGGCGCTCCGTATCCTGGTCCCGCCCGCTCCCGCGCCCGAAGGACCTCCCCATGCCCGTCATCCCCTCCCCCGTCGACGGCGTCGACCTGCGCTACGACGTCTCCGGGGACGGGCCGCCGCTGGTGCTGCTGCACGGCTCGGTGCTCTCCCGGGCGATCTGGCGGGGCCTCGGCTATCTCGAACCGCTCACCGCCGAGCACACCGTGCTCCGGGTGGACCTGCGCGGCCACGGCAGCTCCGGGAAGCCCCACGACCCCGCGGCGTACACGCAGGAGGTACTCGTGCAGGACCTCCTCGCCGTGCTCGAGGCCGAGGGAATCGGTCGTGCGGCGCTGATGGGCTACTCCCTCGGCGCGCGCATCGCGCTGAGCACGACGCTGGCGCATCCGGGCCTGGTCACGCGCCTGGTGAGCCTCGGCGGCTCGGCCTCCGCGCAGCGGGGCGCAGTGGACTCGGTGTTCTTCCCGGGCGTGATCGACGCGGTCCGCGAGCAGGGAATGGAGTCGTTCTGCGCCGGGCAGGGGCTGGGGCCGGAGGTCACCTCGCGCCGTGCCCGCGCCACGCGCACCGCCTTCCTCGCCGCAGACCACGAGGCGGTCGCGGCGCTGCTCGCCGCGACCGACGCCACCGCCGCCGTTCCGGACGAGGCGCTCGCCTCCTGCACCGTGCCGGCCCTGTGGATGGCCGGCGATGCGGACCATCCCCGCCACGAGGAGTCCGCGCGGGCCGCCGCGCTGATGCCGGACGCGGAGTTCGTGTCCCTGCCCGGCCGGGACCACGGCGGCACCCTGTTCCCGCCGGACGAGGTGCTCGAGCGGGTGCTGCCCTTCCTGCGCTGAGGCCGGAGGCTCAGAGCACCTCGCGCAGCAGCGCCGCCAGCGCGACCATCACGATCACGCCGCGCAGCGCCCACTCGGGCAGGCGCTTGGCCAGGTGCGCGCCGAAGAAGCCGCCCAGCAGCGAGCCCACCGCGATCGCGGCGCTCGCGGCCCACACCACCTGCGCGTCGACCACGAAGAAGGCGATCACGTAGATCAGCGCCGCGGCGAGGTTCACGCACAGGCTCAGCAGGTTCTTCACGCTGTTGACCGAGCCCATCGGCCGTCCGGTGAAGACGCCGAGGATCCCCAGGTACAGCACTCCCTGCGCGGCGGTGAAGTAGCCGCCGTAGACGGAGGCCGCACCGATCGAGCCGACCAGCGCCGGGGAGCGCAGCGGGCTGCGCTCGGAGCCGTCCGCCGACGCGCCCGCATCGGTCGCCTTCTCGGTCCCCGCCCCGACGGCCGCGCCGCGGCCCTCGGCCCGCTTCTCCGAGCGGGAGCGCAGCGCGGTGGTCAGCGGCTTCTGCAGGACCACGAGCGCGAGGGCGACGACGACCAGCACGGGCACGACCACGTCGAGCGCCTCGGCAGGGGAGGTCAGCAGCAGCAGCGCGCCCGCGCTCGCACCGAGCAGAGCGGTGAGCACCAGCGGCGTGAGATCGCGTCGCTCCTCGGCGATCTCGCGGCGATAGCCGAGCACGGAGCCGACGGTGGAGAAGAACATCCCCACCGTGTTCGTGCGGACCGCGACGCCGGGCGGGAGGCCCACCGCCATCAGCACCGGGAGGGTGAGGAGGGAGCCGGATCCCACCGCCGCGTTGATGGCGCCGGCGACCACGCCCACGACGAGCAGGACGAGAAGGGAGAGGGGTTCCACGAGGGACGACCCTAGTCCTCCTCCGCCGTCCGCGACGGGCGGTCCACGGGACTCAGGCGCCCGGGAGCAGCCAGTCGTTCGGGGAGAACAGCTCCACGTGCATCCGCTCCTCCTCCGCCCCGGCCGCGAGCAGCTGCTCGCGGGCGCCGCGCAGGAAGCCGCTGCCGCCGCAGAGATAGATCTCCGCACCCTCGGGCAGGTGCTCGCCCGTGATCGTCATCCGTCCCGCATGCGCCGAGAGGCGGGGGCCCGTCCGTCCCGCGAGGGGGTCCTCGCCGAGCTCGCCGGAGAACCACAGCCGGGCGCGGGAGCCGCTGTGCTCGGGCAGGGAGGCGACGGTGTCCAGCAGCTCGGGCAGGTGCGCGGCCTCGGCCGCGTCGCCGTCGGCGTGCAGCACGACCACCTCGCGCTCGCTGTCGGCCGCGGCGAGATGGCGCAGCATCCCCAGCATCGGGGTGATCCCGATGCCCGCCGAGACCAGCACGAGGGGCGAGGTCGCCTGCGCGTCGAGGACCAGGTCGCCGGCGGGTAGGGTCACCTGCAGCTCGTCGCCCTCGTGGAGGGTGCGGTGGAGGTGCGAGGAGACCTCGCCGGCCGGGTCCCCGTCCTCGCGCCGCACCGAGATCCGCCAGCGTCCCCGGCCGGGGGCGTCGGAGAGCGAGTACTGACGCAGCTGCCTCGCCCCGTCGGCCAGGCGCACGCCGACGCTGATGTACTGGCCGGGCAGGAAGTCGGCGAGCGGCTCGTCCCCCTCGGGGGCGGCCAGCTCGAAGCTCGCCACGCTCGAGCTCTCCTCGATCCGGCGGATGACGCGGGCGGTGCGGAACACGTCGCCCGGGGTCACCTGCGCCTCGGCGTACAGCCCGTGCTCGAAGGCGATGAGCGTGCGGGCCATGTGCCAGTAGACGGCGTCCCACGCGGCGGCCACGTCCCCGGTGACCACCTCGGCGCCGAGCACCTCGACGATCGCGGCCATCAGGTGCTCGTGGACGATCTCGTACTGGTCCTCGGTGATGCCGAGGGAGACGTGCTTGTGCCCGATCCGGGACAGCAGCGCGGCGGGGCTCGGCCCGTCCGGGGCGACCAGCAGGGTCGCATAAGTCGCGACGGAGGCGGCGAGCGCCTTCTACTGGGCGCCCCGGGCCTGGTTGCCGCGGTTGAAGGTGTCGCGCAGCAGCTCGGGGTGCGCGGCGAACATCCGCCCGTAGAACACCGGGGCGATCTCCTCGATGTGCTGCCCGACGAGCGGAAGCGTGTCCCGCACGATCTGCTCGTGGGCGGGCTCGAGTCGCTCCTCGATGTCGAGCTGCGGGTGGAGGATCGAGGCGGTCGCCACGGACATGGCAGGTCCTTCCTGGACGGGGCGGGGCTGTCGGCCGTCCGCCGTCGACGGCCTGCTCGTCCACATCAGGGGCGCGTTGACAGGAAGCGCCCGGACCTTCGTCCCCCGCCGCCGGGAGCGGGACCAGCCGCCGGGGGCCGACGGCCTCAGCCGGCGAGCTCCTGCAGCACCTCCTGCAGCACCTGGGCGTGGTTGTGCTCGACGTCCTTCGCGGCGAACAGCAGCACGAGGGTGTCCGCCCCGTCCTCCTCCGCCCGGTCCACCAGCGCCTGGGCGGCCTCGCCCTCCAGCTCGCGGCGGTAGCGGGCGGAGAACTCCTCGAAGTCCAGCTCCCCGCCGTGGAAGGCCTTGCGGAGCTCGGAGCTCGGGGCGACGTCCTTGTCCCACTCGTCGTGGACGAGGCGCTCCTTCTTCACGCCGCGCGGCCACAGCCGGTCCACCAGCACGCGGCGCTCGCCGTCGGCGGGGCCGTCGTCGTCCAGCAGGTCGTGGACGCGCTCGAGGGAGATGGTGAGGGCGGACATGGCGGGCTCCTTCCGTCGGGCGGCCCCGGAATCGGTGGGGCGGCCGATGCGCGGGGGCCGGGGTGCGCGGGGCCGGCGAGCACAGGACCCGGCGCGCGACGAGGAGTCGCGGCCGGGTCCGGCGGGGCGGGCGGTCTCAGGCGAGCACGGCCGCGGCGGCGTCGTAGTCGGGCTCTTCGGAGACCTCGGCGACCTGCTCGGTGTACAGGACCGTGCCGTCGGCGTCGGCGATGACGACCGCGCGGGAGAGCAGACCCGCGAGCGGCCCGTCCTCCATGGTCACGCCGAAGTCCTCGCCGAAGGAGGAGCGGAAGGCGGAGCCGGTGACGACGTTCTCGATGCCCTCGGCGCCGCAGAAGCGTGCCTGCGCGAAGGGCAGGTCCTTCGAGACGCAGACGACGACGGTGTTCTCGAAGCCGGCGGCGAGCTCGTTGAACTTCCGCACGGACATGGCACAGGTGCCGGTGTCCAGGGACGGGAAGATGTTCAGCACGACGCGCTTGCCGGCGAGGTCCGCGCCGGAGACGGAGCCGAGGTCCTGGCCCACGAGCTCGAAGGCCGGCAGGGCCGAGCCCTTCGCGGGCAGCTCGCCGACGGTGGTGACGGGGGCGTTCTTGAAGGTGATGGAAGCCATGCCTCCATCATCGGCCTGGGAGCGCGCGGACACAAGCCGAGGTCACGGGCCCGGACGCGCTCAGTCCGACTCGTCCTGCCCCATCGTGCCGCGCAGACGATCGATCTCCGCCAGGACGTCGAAGTCCGCCGTCGGCCACTGCGGGTCGATGTCCGTCAGCGCGTCGATCAGCAGCTGCTGCACGGCGATCCGCGCGTACCACTTGCGGTCGGCGGGGACCACGTGCCAGGGGGCGCCGACGGGGGAGGTGGCGCGCAGCGCCTTGGTGTACGCGTCCATGTAGTCGTCCCAGTGCTGGCGCTCGTCGACGTCGCCGGGGTTGTACTTCCAGTGCTTGTCCGGGCGCTCGAGCCGCTCCATCAGCCTCGATCCCTGCTCCTCGTGGGAGATGTGGAGCATGACCTTCACGACCGTGGTGCCGGCCGCGGCGAGCTCCCGCTCGAAGGCGTTGATCGCCGTGTACCGCGAGCGGATCTCCTTCGAGTCCGCCCAGCCGTGGACGCGGTGGATCAGCACGTCCTCGTAGTGGGAGCGGTCGAAGACGCCGATCGTGCCCGGGGCGGGGGCGTGGGGGCGGACCCGCCAGAGGAAGTCGTGCTTCTTCTCCTCGGCCGTCGGGGCCTTGAACGCGGTGATCTCCACGCCCTGCGGATCGACGCTCCCCACGACGTGACGCATGATCCCGCCCTTGCCGGAGGTGTCCATGCCCTGCACGATCAGCAGCACCGACCGGCCCTCGCCGCCTCCGTGGTGGGCGGCGTAGAGCCGCTCCTGGAGCTCGTCGAGCTCGGCATCCCGGGCCAGGAGGAACTCCTTGCCCTCGGCCTTCTTGCCGGAGAAGCCGGGGGTGGCGCGCGGGTCGAAGTCCTGCACGTCGCCCTTCCAGTCGTTCGCGATCCGGAACCCGCGGGGCGCCTTCTCCGCGGGTCCGTCGGCCTTCTTCTTCGAGGACTTCTTCGAGTTCGCCATGGGGAGGAGCGTAGCGGTCGGAGCGCACCGCAGGGGTTCGTTCGGCGGCGGCTCCCCCGGCGCGGTGCCGGGCCGCTCAGTCGTCGACGCGGACCTCGCCCGACTCGACGTCCACCTCGACCCCCACGTCGTCGCCGCCGCTGCGGTCGATGTCGATCGTGTAGTGGATGCGGCCGTCGTCGGAGGAGAGGTCCCAGCCGGTGACCCGGCCCTGCTCCTTCCCGAGCGCGATCTCGATCGCCTCGGCGTAGGGCATCGGGGAGGTCACGTCGACGGCCGGGTCCTGGTCGTCGTCATCGTCCTGGTCGTGCTCGGTGACCTCGCCGCTGGTCGCGTCGATGTCGAGATCGTGCTGGCGGCGGCCGTCGACGATCTCGAGCTCCCACTCCCACACGTCGTCGTGGTCGATCTCGATCTGCACCAGCTCGCCGCCGCCGGCCGCGCCGAGGCCGATCTCGACGGCGTTCTCCGCGGTGATCGGCAGCTGCTCGGTGGCGAGGTCGGCGTCCGCGGGCAGCGCCGCGGCGCCGGCCGCCCGGGCCTCTCCCCCGACGTCG
>NZ_KV788649.1:0-13091 GCF_001807385.1 Brachybacterium sp. HMSC06H03
ACGCCCCGGGCTTCGAGGATCTCCGCGGGGTGCTGGACGTCCTGGCCGACCCGGCAGTCACCTCCGTCGCGGAGCTCGAGCGGCGCACCGCCCGCTCTGCTCGCACCCTCCAGCGCCTCTTCCGCCACCACCTCGGCGTCGGCCCCAAGCGGATCCTGCTGCGCGCCCGCGTGCAGGACGCGATCGCCGCGATCGACCGCGGCGATTCCCGCCCCCTCCCGGACCTCGCCCACGACCTCGGCTGGTTCGATCAGTCCCACTTCATCCGCGACGTCCGCGCGGTGACGGGCATGACGCCTTCGTCCTACGCCCGCCGCGCCGGCGGCGACATACTGGAGCCATGACCAGCCACACCGCCTCCTTCACCGTGCAGATGGCCCCGGGCGCCCCGATCGACGGCGCCGCCGACCGCTTCTCCCTGACCAAGACCTGGACCGGCGGGGCCGAGGGCACCTCCCGCGGCACCATGCTCACCGCCGGCGACCCCGAGACCGGCAGCGCCGGTTACATCGCCAGCGAGCTCTTCGAGGGCAGCCTCGGCGGACGCAGCGGCACCCTCGCCCTCCAGCAGCTCGGCACCATGATGGACGGGGCGCCCGCC
The DNA here is from genome assembly GCF_001807385.1 of Brachybacterium sp. HMSC06H03. Classification (NCBI taxonomy): domain Bacteria; kingdom Bacillati; phylum Actinomycetota; class Actinomycetes; order Micrococcales; family Dermabacteraceae; genus Brachybacterium; species Brachybacterium sp. HMSC06H03. Next base: position 602 of record NZ_KV788649.1, read on the forward strand.
CTGCAGTACGTGATTGTCCCCGGCTCCGGCACCGGTGACCTCGCCGGCACCACCGGCACCCTCGAGATCGGCGAGATCCACGACGACGGCCGCCACGAGGTGCGTTTCACGCTGGGCTGAGCCGCTCCCAGCCCGCACTAGAGTGACGGCCATGACCACCGTCGTCCTGCCCGGCTCCTTCGACCCCTTCACCCTGGGCCACCTCGACCTCACACGGCGCGCGACGGCCCTCGGCCACCACGTGATCGTCGCCGTCTCCCACAACCCCTCCAAGAAGGGGCTGCTGGACCTCGAGCAGCGCACCGCAGCGATCCGCGCCGCGCTCGCCGACGAGGGCCTCGCCGAGCAGGCCGAGGTGCGCACCCTGCCCCGCGGCCTGCTCGTCGACTTCTGCCGCGAGGTCGGAGCGGACGCGGTCGTGCGCGGTCTGCGCTCCCAGCTCGACCTCTCCTACGAGGAGCCGATGGCGCGGATGAACCACCACCTCGCCGGGACCGACACCGTCTTCCTCCTCACCGACCAGTCCCTCGCCCACATCTCCTCCTCCCTCGTCCGCGAGGTGCACGCCCTCGGCGGTGACGTCTCCGACATGCTCCCCGCCGCCTCGCTGGAGGCGCTGCGCACCGCCTCTGACCTACGCTGAGCAGATGACCACCGACGCCATTCCCACCTCGCCGCTCGACGACGCCCTGCGCTTCGACGCCGTCGACCTCGTCGGCCGCACCGGCACGCACCGCCGCGTCGAGCACACCGTCCCCGCCCCGGCCCGCGAGGCCGGCGGCCTCGCTATGCAGGTCTCCGAGGGCGAGCCCATCGCGATCGAGCTCGAGCTCGAATCCGTGGTCGAGGGCATCTACGCCCACGGCACCGTCACCGCGCACCTCGAGGGCGAGTGCTCGCGCTGCCTCGACCCCGTCGACCAGGACATCGCCACCCGCTTCGACGAGCTGTTCCTCTACCCCGAGAAGGTCAAGGCCGAGGAGCGCGAGGACTCCGTCCTGCTCGTCGACGACGAGGTGCGCCTGGGCCCCGTGGTGCGCGATGCCCTCGCGATGGAGGCCGACGAGCGGCCCCTGTGCCGCGAGGACTGCCCGGGCCTGTGCGCCCAGTGCGGCTTCCGCATGGAGGACGACCCCGACCACCACCACGAGGTCATCGACGAGCGCTTCGCCGCGCTGAAGGGCCTGTTCGACGAGGACCCGAAGGACGACGACGCGCAGGACGGGAAGGCCTGATGGCGCGCAGGCGCCGCGCGGCCGAGGCCGCCGCCCCGCAGGGCCTGCTGGACACGCTGCCGCTGGACGCCGGGCAGGCCGCGGACCTCACGGACTCCGGGCTGCTCGATCTCGCGCTCACGCACCGCTCCTACTCCTACGAGCATGACGGCCTCCCGCACAACGAGCGGCTCGAGTTCCTGGGCGATGCCGTGCTGCAGCTCGCCGTCACCGAGCACCTCTACGCCGCCCACCCCACGCTGCCCGAGGGCGACCTGGCCCGGCGCCGCGCCGCGACCGTCTCCACCCGGGCGCTCGCCGTGATCGCCTCCCGCCTCGACCTCGGCGCCTACGTGCGCCTGGGCCGCGGGGAGGACCTCACCGGCGGCCGTGCCAAGGCCTCGATCCTCGCCGACACCACCGAGGCCGTGATCGGCGCGGTCCACCTCGCGCTCGGCCAGGACGTCTCGCGTCGCTTCGTGCTGGACCTGCTCAGTCCGATGCTCGACTCCGACGAGTTCCTCGAGGCGGGCTACGACTTCAAGTCCCGCCTGCAGGAGATCGCCGCCGCGGAGGGCAAGGACGTGGTCTACGCGCTCACGGAGTCGGGCCTCGAGCACCAGAAGACCTTCACCGCGACCGTCACCGTCGAAGGGGTCGTCACCGCCCGCGGCGACGGCGCCTCGAAGAAGGACGCCGAGCTCGCCGCCGCCCAGAACGCGGTGCGCGGCGTCCTCGCCGAGCGCGGCGAGTCCCTCATCCCCAGGGGCTGAGCCGGTGCCCGAGCTGCCCGAGGTCGAGGTGGTGCGGCGCGGCCTCGAGCCCCGCACCGTCGGCCGCACGATCACCGCGCTCGAGGTGCTCGAGCCCCGCTCCCTGCGCCGACAGGCCGGGGGAGAGGACCGCCTGCGCGCGGCCCTCGTCGGCTCCCGGCTCACCGCCGTGGTGCGGCGCGGAAAGTTCTTGTGGTGGCGCCTCGCGGAGCCGGGCGGGGCCGAGGCCGGGGAAGCACTGATGGCGCACCTCGGCATGAGCGGACAGCTGCGGATGAGCACGCCCGGCGCGACGGCCGCGCCGTCGGTGGAGCTGTCCGAGGGCCCGGCCTCCGACCCGATGCGGCACCGCCGCGTCAGCCTGCACCTGGACGACGGGGCGCGGCTCGACTTCGTCGACCAGCGGATCTTCGGCGGGCTGTGGACGAGTCCGCTCCTTGAGGCGGAGGGCGGGGCCCTCGCCGGCGTGGGCAGCCCCGACGCCCTGCTGCCGGAGGACGCCTCGCACATCGCCCGTGATCTGCTGGATCCGGCCGCGGACCTGTCCGGGATCGCCCGGGCGCTGCGCTCCCGCCGTAGCGCCGTGAAGTCGCTGCTGCTGAACCAGGAGATCGTCTCCGGGATCGGGAACATCTACGCCGACGAGGCGCTGTGGGCGGCACGGATCCGGTACGACACCCCGGGCACGGCGCTCGGCCCCCGGCAGGCGCCGGCGCTGCTGCGCGCCGCCCGCGACGTGATGGAGCGGGCGCTTGAGGTGGGAGGGACGAGCTTCGACGCGCTGTACGTGAACGTCGACGGGCGCAGCGGGTACTTCGCGCGGAGCTTGAACGCGTATGGCAAGGAGGGCAAGCCGTGCCCGCGCTGCGGCTCCCCGATCCGCCGCGTCGCCTTCACGAATCGCTCGAGCCACTTCTGCCCGCGCTGCCAGCGGAGGCGATAGTCGCGCTCCTGTCGGCCCGCCGGTGTAATTCCCAGAGAACAGCCCCGATGCACAGGATTGCAATGATCGTGAACGAGTCGTCAGAGTCCTTCCTGCACTCGTGCGAGGGCTGCGGCACTACGGAGCTGCTGACCGCCGAGCAGGCGTTCCAAGCTGGCTGGGACTTCCCTCCGCGGTCGGGAGCTTGGGGAGCCGTCCGTCCGCGAACCTGCAGCAAGTGTCCGATGAACGCCGGCTAGCAGCAGGCTCGACGCCTCCCGGAGTTGATAAACGGTTTGCGCGGCGAACATTGGACGACCGGTTCCACTGCGAGTAGCCGAGTGCGTAACGCGGCAAGCTCCGATCGGGTCACGGTCTGGATAACCTTTACGCGAGTGCTCAGTTGTGGAGCCCGGGTGCTGCAATGATCCGACGCTATAGGTGGTGGGTGTGACGTATGCTCAATCATGCCTGGCGTAGCCAGTCCACGAACTTCTTCCAAAGGGGCCTGGCCGATGCTGGTCGTTCGGTCGTCATATCTTGATCGGCTGTCTGCGGGGATGCTGACTGAGCGGCCTCGACGGTGGAAACAACGATCGGCTCGGCGTCGATCTTTGCCTGCTCTTCCGTGAGAGGCGAGCGGTCGGCCGCAGTCACTGAAGGTGCCGCGTCAGAGTGCGATTGAGGGGTGTCCAGTCCCGTAGCCAGTTCGACTTCAGGACGGAACGCCTGCTCAGGACGCGGTTCGTCGGAATGCTCAGATGCTGTGTGATTGCTTGATGCTGGTGCTGAGATGGCACGCCGTCGCGACTGGGCAGTGCTTGACAACTCAAGGTCGCTTCGCAACACCCAGACTCGCGCCATCTCCAAACGTCGGAACTTTTTCTTCCAAACGGGGGCCTGCTGCAACACTCGTTCGCCGCTGAGAATTTCGGCGAGGATCGCCGCCAACGAACGGGACTTGTAGATCAGCGCTTGGCGGTCAGGGTCGAACTCCGCGATCGATCCCCGCGCGAAGAGGAGAGCGTTGCGCTCTTGCGAGGGATCTTCCCACGGTCTCTGGGGTGCGTAGTTGTCTCTCGGATTGAGTACCGCAACGTAGATGCCGCCGTTCTGAAAGACCTCCTTGCGGACTGCTGCGCTCAGAGACTTGGGGGCTCGCTCGGGAAGTTTTGCCGGGAACAGCCAGATAGTCCTCGCTGCACCGGCCGTTGTTCGCTGCAGCGTTCGGGTGGCGAAGTCTGTGTTCCATCGCTGATACTCAAGGACGAGGTCGTGCTCCGGGAGGAAGACGTCGCCGTGGGTGGGGGAGTGCTCGACCACGGCCTCTGCGCCCAGCTTTTTCGCGATCCTGTACAAGCGGCCCTTGATCCACAGGTGCTCGACTCCCTCTGGCCCGCCTCCCCCGTCGAGCGTGGCGGGGTCTTGTGCTATCTCGCCAGGGTTTACCGGCATCTCTACCAGGTTGTGGTCACACCCTCCGGAACGGACGGCGAGGAAGCGAAGCCCGCTTGCGCTCATCCGCTTCGCCGTGAGCAGCGTGTCGCACGAAGAGACGATGCATTTCACGTGGACCGCAGGGTTCTTATATATCAACTCCCAGTCGGCCTGGTCGTTCACACAGACCTCGACAGGTTCCTCTGCGCCAGGGAGGTCCATGATGAGACCGCGAATCTTCACCTGATGGGTACGGTGCGTCGCGTGTACCTTCTTGCCGATTGTGCGGTCCTCTGGACGGCGGCCGACGAGGGGCTTCTGGAAGTTGGGTGGCTTGCGATGTGCCGGTTCGGAGTCCATGCCGTCTTGCCTACCAGCACCCTCCGACAAGTAGAAGATCCCTGGGGCGGCGTCCTAGGAGAGGCGGCTAGGTGCGGCGGCACTCAAATGCAGGATTTGCGGGCGGGGCATCCACGTGTCAGCTCCCAGATTGCGAGTTCGGGCCGATCAGGTTGCAGGTGTCAGCCTCGCCACAGCTCGAACGACTCCCAATCGCGTGGCACGCCCATCGACTCGACCGTCAGGACGTGCGCGTTCGGGAACCTCCGCAGCAGCGCGGCCAGCTGTTGGGCCCAGTCAGAGCGGGGGTCGATAGTTGGCAGAAGATATGCGATCACGGCGAGGGCGTTGTAGGTGCCGAAGACACCTTTAGCCGTCTCCTCATCACGCAGGTGGTCGAGGATGGGGACCTGCCCGACCTTGGGGCGAGCCGGTGCGTGCTGGAGGTTTCTGTTGAATAGGCGGGAGTGGTGCGCCGCGACGTTGCGAACGTAGTTCAGGCTGGCCAACCAGCTGCTCATGATGCTCTTCGTCGGGACCCCGAACGCCAGGGCGATTTCCTCGGCGTCCTGCTGGTTCATCCCCCGATAGAGGACTGAGAGGTGACCCAGCTCGAGGATCTCGGTGAGCGCCCAGACCGGCATCCGATCGTCGTACTTCTCCCGGAAGTGCTCGACGAACTGCTCGTCCGAGCGGTTCTTCCTCTCGTTGACGCGACGAAGCCATTGCACGTGCTTGCTCGGCGCTGGATCCCGCGCGTCGGTGCTCTCTGCGGTGAAGGCCTCGGTGAAGCAGGACGGGTCCTCGTAGGCGAAGGGGGACCTTCGGCCGAGCACGTAGCCGATCCGCATTCGAACGGCCACTTCGATGCGCTCGACGCCGTCCATGACGAGCAAGCGCAGGCGTCGGTCGAAGTCGATGAGGTCCTCGGCGTGCCGCAACGTTGTGCCGGCCCTGTAGTCGCTGAGCACGCGGACCCGCACGCGACCCTCGTCGATGTAAACCTCGGACTCACGGAACGGGTAGAGGTACCCAGCGAGGCGGTAGTAGCCGACCGCCTGCAGGACCGATGCGGCCCGGGCGTGGTCTTCGATCTCGACTCCGTGCCTCGTCAGTCGATCGATCTGTTCGTCGACGGACAGCCACGGCTTCCCGTACTCGGCCATGACCCTCCCCAGGAAAGAAAATCAGCCCGCGCCTTGCGGCAACGGGCTGATCATGATGGTGCAAGGGTAGCACGTAGCGGATGCGAGGCTCAGTAGTCTGTGGACGGCCGCCAGATCTGCGGCGGTCGGACGCGCCGGGACCTGAGCACGAGTTGAGTGCCGATTGGATGACGAGTCGACTGGCGATTCAATGCGCTGTACATAAACGTGTCAATGGTGGCGAGTCGGGGTACTTCGCCCGCAGCCTCAACGCCTACGGCAAGGAGGGGGAGCCGTGCCCGCGCTGCGGCACCGTGATGCGGCACGTGATGCACGCGAACCGCTCCTCGCACTTCTGCCCGCGATGCCAGCGGGGACGCTGAGACCCGCGTCGTCCCCGGTGCGATAGATTTCGACGTGCCCGCCGAGATGAGGAAGGACGCCACGTGACAGCGACCCAGCAGGACGGCCCGATCCGCGTGATGCTCGTCGACGACCACGAGGTGGTCCGCCGCGGCATCGTCACCGCGATCGACGCGAGCCCCGCCCTCACCGTGATCGGCGAGGCGTCCTCCGTCGCCGAGGCGACCCGGCGCCTGCCCGCCATCCGGCCCCAGGTGCTGCTGGTCGACCTCCAGCTGCCCGACGGCACCGGCATCGACGTCATGAAGGTCGCCCGCGAGCTCGACCCCGAGCAGAGGATGCTGGTGCTGACCAGCTTCGACGACGACGCGGCGCTGCGCGAGTCGCGCGCCGCGGGCGCCGCCGGCCTGATGCTGAAGTCCGCCCGCTCCCAGGAGATCATCGAGGCGATCCAGGCCGTGCACGCCGGCCGTCCCGTCTGGCCCGCCGATCACGTCGAGGACGGCCCGGAGCTGTCCGAGTCCGATCAGCGGATCGTCGAGCTGATCGGCGACGGGCACTCCAACCGCGAGATCGCCGACGCGCTCGGCATCGCGGAGAAGACCGTGAAGAACCGCGTCACCGTCATCCTGCAGACCCTCGGCATGCAGCGCCGCACCCAGGTCGCGGCGATGGTCGCCGCCCGTCGTCGGGCGGGCTGGAGGTGACTGTCTATTGACCGGGACCGGCAGACGGCTCGCCGAGACGCTCGGCGCGGCGGCGATCGCCGCCGCGAGCGGGGTTCCGCTCGACGTGACCACCTTCGCCGCTGCCGTTCCGTACATCGGCGAGGCCCTCGACGCGCGCTCCTCGACGAAGCGCTTACGGCGAGCAGTGACCGAGGATCTGACCAATTGGGCTGAATCCGAAGGGCTCTCCGAGTATCTCGAGCAGGGCATTGAGATAGCGATGTTCGCGATCGCCCGGCACGGGCTGCAAGTCCACGTGCTGCGCCGGTGCTCTTTCGACGTCGAGCGGATTTCTGAGAGCATCATCAATGAGGTGCGCGGCCACGACCACGGTTGGGGTTGTGCTCAGGGGAGCGAGCTCGACGGCGTGCATGTGGTGGCGCGAGGCGCTGTGCATGCGGTCGTCACGACGCTGGTCCGTCAGGAGCACCGCGTCGAGGGGGAGATCCTCCCCGTGCTCGCCGACGCGCTCAAGGCCCAGGCCGAGCGGTACGAGCGAGCGGCCGAGCGGGATGAAGAGGTGCTCAGGCTCCTGCGTAATCTCGCGGCCGCTCGGACCAGGGAGGCGGACGCGGAGGACCTGCAACGCTATCTTGAGCAGCGTCTGCAGGTATGGGACCTCGAAACCGGGATCATGCCGCTCCACGGACGCGTCCGGCATCCCTCGCAGATCGAGCGCGCGCTGAATGTGGCGAGCGCGGAGGAAGGCGACGGCGTCCTGTCTGTCGGGCAGGCGCTGGCGCGGTACGAGCACCTGGTTGTCCTCGGCGGGCCGGGAGCCGGCAAGTCATGGCTGGCGCACAGGATCGTCCGGGACGCCGCGCATGCCGCGCGCGACGCCCTTCGCAATGGCTCCCGCCCTCAGGACGTCGAGATCCCCATCCTGACGACCTGGGAGACGGTGCGGAGTCAGCCCGCGAACGGCAGCATCCGCTCGCGGCTCCTCGCAGCGTCTTTCGCTAGTCCTGGGAATGGTGACCTCGGCAGTGTCGAACTCGAGGAGCGCCTGCAGCGACTGCTTGGCGAGTCACGCAGGGTGCTCGTAGTCGTGGACTCCCTCGACGAGGCCGAGAAGGGGGACGGGGCCGACCTGCTCTTGCGTGATATCGAGGGTATTGCCGACTGGCGCACGGTCGTCACCAGCCGGCCCTCGGCGTGGGGAACCAAGCCCTTGACACGCCGTCGCACCAAGGGCCTTGCGACTCTTCGGCCCCTCACCTGGGACACGGACACCATCCCGTTCATCCGAACTTGGTTCGCTGGGGACCCGGAGCGGGCCGAGGCGCTCATAGGGCACCTCGAGGCGGACTCGGGGCTGCGTGACAGCGCCGGCATCCCTCTAATGCTTGGCTTCTTCTGCGTCCATGCCGAGGAGGCGCCGCTAGACTCCCCGCTCCCTCGGACGGGCCACGAACTTTATGACACGGTTATCGAGAGCCTCCTGGTCGGGGACTGGAGCAGCGCAACCCGTCCGGGCGACGACCAGATCGCCGAGGCGAAGCGGGTGCTCGCCGACTGGGCGTGGGACGCGGTCCGGGACGCTGAGGACCGCGCAGGGCTGGGCGATTGGGGTGAGGCGTTCACCCCGGCGACGCCCGGTGTGCCCTCGCCCGAGCTGCTTCGGGCGCTCGACAACGTCGCCCCACTGAGGCGCGACGGAGGCGGTCGCACCGCGCGGACCTTCCGACACCGGACCGTGCTCGAGCATCTTGTCGCCACGCGCATCGCATGCCTCGATGCGGCAGCGACCGTCGATGTCCTGCTGCCGCACCTCTGGTACGACCCGGACTGGGAGGTTGCCGTGCCTCGCGCACTCGCCCTCCACCCCGAGCGCAATGAAGTCGCGAGAAGGCTTCACGAGGAGACCCGGTTCTCAACTAAAACACCTTTGATCCGGGAGTCGGATGAGCAGCTCGGTGCGATGTGGCTCGAGGTTGCCGCGGATTCCTGTCCCGAAGACTGGTCGGAGCCGGAGCGGCGAAGACTCGAGGGGCTGCGTGTCGCCCGGTGCCTCCGCGACACCGCGCGCGTACTGCGCTCGGGGCACTGGCCGAATCTCGACGGGAGTATCGTTACCGCTCTGCTTTCCAGCCTCCCCACGGCGGAGCCCCGACGACTTGCGGAGCACTGCCGTGCCATTGCGCGCTGGGCGACGACAGGTAACGAACGTGATGAGGCGGTCCAGTGCCTCATGCAGAGGATCTCCTCGGGTCGGGCGGCGGAGACCGCACGGGTCGTCGATGCGCTCATGCAGCTCGGACCGTCGCCGAAAGAGCGCAGGGACGCCTCTGAAAGGATCCTCTCCGTCTTCGCCGGCGAGGCGCTCCCGAGGGACGCTGGGGCACTGGCCGGGGTGCTCTTGAGGCTTGGTCTTGCCGTAGAGGACCGTCGCGCCGCGCGGGAGCGAATCCTCTACGGGCCAAGGGATGAGGGCACCGTCGGTTTGACCAACCTCTCCCTTTGCGTCACCGGGAAGGAAAGGAAACGACTGCTCGACGCCCTTCATGCGCTTGACCTGACGTGCGACGAACGCCGGGAGGCTGTCCGGAGTCTCCGCGCGGCATGCGACCGCACGAACGATCCGACGAAGCTGTACCGCCAGGTGGATGCGCTCTTGAGCCTTGACCCGCAGCCGGAGGAAAGGCGAGGGCTCCCCGACGTGATTCGTGCCGCGCTGCCCGATGCCGAGCCGTCGACCGCTGCATTGCTCGTCGGCGCTCTCGTGAGGCTCGATCCAGAGGTCCCCGTCCCCGAGGACGTGTCCGCGCGGATCGTCGACCTGCTCAGTGGCGCGAAGCCGAAGAGGGTCGTCGGTCTCGTGGGTGCGCTCGTCACGCTGGACGCGTCAGAGGCGCGGCGTCGTGCCGCCGCGCAGACTGTGCTCGAGCGGCTCGCGACGTCGCCGTCGAGGTTCGGTGGGCTCCTGATCGAGGCGCTATTGCGCCTGGAGCCCACGGCCGAAGAGCGTCGAACTGCGGCGAGTCAACTCCTCGACGCCTCGAACGGGGCAAGTCCGAAGTCCGTCGGAAAGCTCCTCAGCGCGCTCGTCCGAATCGGTGCGACGCCTGAAGATCGCGAACAGGCGCGGGGGCTGATCGTCTCTGCGATCCCGCGCACCTCCGACGTGGAGCTTGTTGACCATCTCGTCGTCACTTTCGAGCGGCTCGAGCCCACTGACGAGGACCGACGTGGGGCCGTGGCAGCGCTTCAGCGGCTCCTCATCGACGCCCTCCCGGGGCGAGCCGCGAACCTCGCAGCAACCCTACGACGGCTGAACCCGACTGAGGACGAGCGGCGACGTGCCGCGGCGACGATGCAGAAGGCCCTGACACAGGGTACGGTCGGTGACCTCGCTCGCGTGGCCGAGGCGCTCCTCGACCTGGAGATAACGGCAGACGAGCGCGCCGCGATCGCGCAACAACTACTGCTCCGCATCGAAGAGACCAACGGCTCATGGGGTGCCAAGCGCCCAGCGCGGGTTCTCCGTCAGCTCACGACGGTGTCGCAGTGGACGGCGATGCTCCACGGGGCAGACGCCGTCACGTAGTCGGCAGCGTCACCCGCCAGGAGATCATCGTGCCGGGCTCGAGGGTGATCGCGTCCACCCAGCCCGAATGGCGCCGGGCCCGCGAGGACATGTTCGCGAGCCCCGAGCGGCGCCGCACCGTCGGGTCGATCCCGCGGCCGTTGTCCGAGACGTTCACCTGCACCACCCGGTCCACTCCCTCGGAGAACACGCTCACGGAGACCGCGACGGCGCTGGCATGCGCGTGACGGGCGGCGTTGGCGAGGCACTCCCGCACCACCGCGACCACGTCGTCGGCGATCTCCGGCGGCAGCTCCGCATCCATCTCCGCGGGATGCGGGGGCAGGCGCAGCGAGGGCACGAAGCCGAGGCCGGCGGTCGCGAGCCCCACCTCGCGGCGCAGCTGCTCGGTGAGCGTCGCCTCCGCCCGCTCCCGGCGCAGGGACTGCACGATCAGCCGGATCTGCGCGACCGCGTTCTCGACCCCCTGCACGGAGGCCGCGACCGAGGAGCGGATCCGCGCCTTCGACGGGGTCACGTCCGGGGAGCCGAGGGAGTCCACCAGCCCCTCGAGCTCCATCCCCACCGCGAACAGCTCCTGGATCGCGAGGTCGTGAAGATCGCGCGCGATCCGTCCGCGCTCGTCGTCGATCTCGGAGTCGGCCTGCAGGGTCGGCACGCGCAGGGTGAGGCCGACGAGCCCCGCGAGCGCGTCGAGCCGCTCCCGGTCCGCGGCGCTGAACTCCTCGCAGCCCTCCGGGCGCAGCACCCCGAGCAGCCCGGTGCCGTGCTCGGCCGCATCGATCACGGCGAGCATCACGCGGCAGCTCTCCTCGCCGAGGGCGAAGGTCTCGATCCGCTCGAGCGCATCGGCGTCGGCCTGCTCGAGCGCGACGCCGATCGGATGCGCGGCGGGCACCTGCTCGCCGAGCAGGGCGGGGGCGTCGGGCCCGTCGACCATCTCGATCGTCCACGCCTCGCGGTCCAGGGGCATCACCAGCACGGCGCTGCGGGCGCCGAGATCCGTGCGGGCCGAGCGGAGCATCAGGTCCAGCAGGTCCTCGGTCTCCCCGCCGGCGAGGACGGCGCCGGCGAGGTCCTGGATGCGGGGGCGGTCTCTCATCGGGGCTCTCCGATCCTGAGGACGGGCGTGTCGGCGGGGACCGCCTCGGGGCGATGGGTGACGACGACGACCGTGGACGAGGCCGGGACGAGGGACTCGTCGCCGGGGGTGAGCAGCGCCGCGAGCAGCGCGTCGCCGCGCGCGGTGTCCAGGTGCTCGGTCGGCTCGTCCAGCAGCAGCACCGGTCCGCGTCGCACCACGGCGCGGGCCAGCAGCAGGCGACGCCGCTCGCCGCCGGAGACCGTGGTCCCGTCCGGGCCGAGCATCGTCTCGAGCCCGTGGGGGAGGGTCGCGAGCCAGTCGTCGAGGCCGACGGCGGCGAGCGCCGCGAGGGCCTCCTCATCCGTCAGGTCGCCGCGGACGACGCGGAGGTTCTCCCGCAGCGTGGTCGCGAAGACATGCCCGTCCTCGGCGAACATCGTCACCGCTTCGCGCAGGGAGGCGGCGTCGGTGCTCACCTCGCCGCCCAGCGGGGCGAGGAGTCCGGCGAGGGTCGCCAGCAGGGTCGACTTCCCGCTGCCGGAGGGGCCGACGACCGCGAGGCGGGAGCCGGGGGAGAGGTCGAGGTCGAGGCCGCGGACGCACGGGGCCTCGGCGCTCCAGCCGGCGGTGAGGTCGCGGGCGGTCAGGGTCGCCGTGGCGGGACGCTCGGCGGGGACCGGGGCGGAGCCGTCGACCTCACCGCCCTCGCCGATCAGGGCGTCGAGGCGCTCAGCGGCGGCGCGGGAGCGGGCGTGCTGGGTCGCCGCGGCGGGCAGGGCGGTCGCCGCCTCGAAGGAGGACAGGGGCAGCAGGAGCAGGATCCCGATCTGCCCGGCGGAGAGGTCCCCGGCGGTCCAGGCGGCGCCCGCCGCCAGCAGCGATCCGGTCACCGCGAGGAGCATGCTCGCGGGCACCGCGGCGGCCGCGAGCGCGGCGGG
>NZ_KV788650.1:0-3026 GCF_001807385.1 Brachybacterium sp. HMSC06H03
CCCTTGGGACCAACTCCAGCCCCAGGATGCGACGAGCCGACATCGAGGTGCCAAACCATGCCGTCGATATGAGCTCTTGGGCAAGATCAGCCTGTTATCCCCGGGGTACCTTTTATCCGTTGAGCGACACCCATTCCACAATGAGGTGCCGGATCACTAGTTCCTGCTTTCGCACCTGCCCGACATGTCTGTCTCGCAGTCAAGCTCCCTTGTGCACTTACACTCAACACCTGATTGCCAACCAGGCTGAGGGAACCTTTGAGCGCCTCCGTTACTCTTTAGGAGGCAAACCGCCCCAGTTAAACTACCCATCAGACACTGTCCCTGATCCGGATCACGGACCGAGGTTAGGAATCCAGAACGACCAGAGTGGTATTTCAACGACGACTCCACACTCACTGGCGTGAATGCTTCCCAGTCTCCCACCTATCCTACACAAGCCGTCCCGAACACCAATATCAAACTATAGTAAAGGTCCCGGGGTCTTTCCGTCCTGCTGCGCGTAACGAGCATCTTTACTCGTAATGCAATTTCGCCGAGTTCGCGGTTGAGACAGTGGAGAAGTCGTTACGCCATTCGTGCAGGTCGGAACTTACCCGACAAGGAATTTCGCTACCTTAGGATGGTTATAGTTACCACCGCCGTTTACTGGGGCTTAAATTCTCAGCTTCGAACTCCGAAGAGCTCTAACCGGTCCTCTTAACCTTCCAGCACCGGGCAGGCGTCAGTCCGTATACAGCGTCTTACGACTTCGCACGGACCTGTGTTTTTAGTAAACAGTCGCTTCTCCCTGGTCTCTGCGGCCCTCTCCGCTTTCACGGATCGGGCCCCCCTTCTCCCGAAGTTACGGGGGCATTTTGCCGAGTTCCTTAACCACGATTCTCTCGAACGCCTCGGTATTCTCTACCTGATCACCTGAGTCGGTTTAGGGTACGGGCGACCGTATTCGTCACGCCGGAACTTTTCTAGGCAGTACAGGATCACTCACCTACGCCCATACGGGATCCCCATCACGTCTCACCCTCATGGCCCCAGCATTACCCGGGACCGGGCTGCACGCTTAGACGGACTATTCCATTAAGTCCGCGGAAGCTACCTCTCTGCGTCATCCCACGCGCTGACCTACTACGACCTTGGTTCCCAGCCTCACCACCATCCACACCCCGAAGGGTGCGGTGACAGCTCGGGTGGTTAGCATCAGCCGCCTCGGTATGGGTCCTCCTACGATCGGTTCGGGAATATCAACCCGATGTCCATCGACTACGCCTGTCGGCCTCGCCTTAGGTCCCGACTAACCCAGGGCGGATAAACCTGGCCCTGGAACCCTTGATCAATCGGCGGACGGGTTTCTCACCCGTCTTTCGCTACTCATGCCTGCATTCTCACTCGTACAGCCTCCACCACTGGGTTCCCCCGCGGCTTCACCGGCTGCACGACGCTCCCCTACCCACCCCAACACACGTTGGAGTGACACAGCTTCGGCGGTGTGCTTGAGCCCCGCTACATTGTCGGCGCAGAATCACTTGACCAGTGAGCTATTACGCACTCTTTCAAGGGTGGCTGCTTCTAAGCCAACCTCCTGGTTGTCTCAGCAACTCCACATCCTTTTCCACTTAGCACACGCTTAGGGGCCTTAGCTGATGTTCTGGGCTGTTTCCCTCTCGACTATGAAGCTTATCCCCCACAGTCTCACTGCTGCGCTCTCACGTACCGGCATTCGGAGTTTGGCTAAGGTCAGTAACCCGGTGGGGCCCATCGCCTATCCAGTGCTCTACCTCCGGCACGAAACACGCAACGCTGCACCTAAATGCATTTCGGGGAGAACCAGCTATCACGAAGTTTGATTGGCCTTTCACCCCTATCCACAGGTCATCCCCTCCATTTTCAACTGAAGTGGGTTCGCGCCTCCACGCGGTCTTACCCGCGCTTCACACTGCCCATGGATAGATCACTTCGCTTCGGGTCTAGAGCCGGCGACTGAACGCCCCGTTCAGACTCGCTTTCGCTACGGCTACCCCACACGGGTTAACCTCGCCACCGACCACTAACTCGCAGGCTCATTCTTCAAAAGGCACGCCGTCACCCCTCAAGGCTCCGACGGATTGTAAGCGCACGGTTTCAGGTACTATTTCACTCCCCTCCCGGGGTGCTTTTCACCTTTCCCTCACGGTACTTGTCCGCTATCGGTCACAAGGTAGTATTCAGGCTTACCAGGTGGTCCTGGCAGATTCACACCGGATTTCACGGGCCCGGTCCTACTCGGGAACAGCGTCACGCCACGCACTGGTTTCGTCTACGGGGGTCACACCCTCTACGCCACCGCACTCACCACGGCTTCGACTACCACTGCGCGTACACGTCGCAAGGCCGGCAGACCCCACAGACACGTCCCACAACCCCTGACCTGCAACCCCTGCCGGGTATCACACAGACCAGGTTTAGCCTCCTCCGCTTTCGCTCGCCACTACTCACGGAATCACTATTTGTTTTCTCTTCCTGCGAGTACTGAGATGTTTCACTTCCCCGCGTTCCCTCCACACTGCCTATACATTCAGCAGCGGGTACCACGACATGACTCGTGGTGGGTTTCCCCATTCGGACATCCTCGGATCACAGTTCGGTTGTCAACTCCCCGAGGCTTAACGCAGACTCCCACGTCCTTCGTCGGCTCCTTGTGCCAAGGCATCCACCGTGCGCCCTTTAAAACTTACGGCAACACAAAGACACTTTGCGCTTAAAAATTGCTTACAAGATGCTCGCGTCCACTATACAGTTCTCAAGAAACAACCCCACACCCACCACCACCATCCATCACGACAGTCATGGTCGGGGGGACCAGCCACACACCCCCACGAAGGGAGCTGCGTGCAGCCTCACAACCCAATAGCGTGTCTCCACCTCGAACCCGATGCCCTCACACGTTCCATCCCGAAGGAGTACTAGCGATCAGCGCAGCAGATGAAGTGCCCATCCATCGATGTTCCACCCTTGAGCAACCACCCGCCTGACACTCGCAGACGACGATG